>CAZOGG010000001.1:0-2013 GCA_964579565.1 uncultured Candidatus Saccharibacteria bacterium
AGTTAAAGAATGCACTTGCCTCAGTATTAGGCTCACATAAAGTTGATAAAAAGCCTGAACCAAAGAGTCAGGTTAAGGAGGTTCCAGAAGATGTACTTCGTGATGTACTTAAGGTAGAGTAATATTTATGCAAACACCGCGTTCTCTAGTTTACTAGTTCTCATTTCGATTTTCTCTACAACAGTTTCATCAGCTTTTGTGTTAAGTTTTCTCTCAATACCTGTTAATTGTATTTTGATTTCACCTAGAGTTTCAAAGTGTACTTCTTGTTGTTCTACGATTCCATCTATTTTACTTTCTAAATTATCAAATCTGATTTCAAATTTGTCGAATTTCTCGCCAATAATTCCAAACTTTTTATCAATAACTTGAAAATTTCTATCGATACTCTCGAATTTCTTGTCGATACCATCAAACTTTCTATCGATATTATCAAATTTCTTATCAATATTATTGAACTTCTCATCAATAATTTCAAACTTCCTATCAATATTCTCGAATTTCTTATCAATATTCTCGAATTTCTTATCGATATTTTCGAATTTTTTGTTAATACTTTCTTCAAACCTAATGAAATATAATGGTGCTTTTTCTTCTGTCATATTTAAAATTAAATTAGTTAATAAGGTTGTTGCTGTGTCGTCATTGATACAAAATTGTACCGTATAGAATGTTTCGTCTTTGATATTTTATAATATCTTGATGATTGAAATCAATAGAGACATTAGGTTATAAGCATGTTATATTAGAGATAATATAATTATATGCAGAATTTAAAGCCCAGAAAGGTTCTCATATTTTCTTTGTCCTATTACCCTCGATTTATCGGAGGAGCGGAAGTGGCTATAAAAGAGATTACCGATCGTATTTCTACAGAAGAATATGTGTTTGACATGGTTACTGCAAAACTCGGGAAGGGATTGGTTGCTTTTGAGAAGATTGGAAATGTAAATATATATAGGGTGGGTTTTGGTAATAAATTCGATAAAATACTATTTCCAGTTCTTGGTACGATAAAGACATTATTTTTAATTAAAAGGTATCATTATGATTTTTTTTGGCCAATAATGATTACATATTCAACAGGAGTGCCATATATAATTAATTTGATAAGAAAGCTTTTTGGCTTTAAAAAAATACCAGTATTGCTGACAATTCAAGAAGGAGATTCTGAAGAACATATACAAAAAAAGAAGTTTGGAATAAGTGGAGTGATGTGGCGGATTATTTTGTTGCCAGTGATTGTATTTTTGCCTAAGAAATTTCACCATCATGGCCTAATTAGTTTGTCTTGGGCTCTTGCATTGCCAAGAACCGATAAAGTTACTGTATTGAGTAATTATTTGAGGTTGCAAGCGGAAAATTACGGATATAAGGGAAGTATAGAAATTATACCTAATGGTGTTGATTTGAATTTATTTTCTAATGGAAAAGAAAAAAATAAAAAAAATTATATTCAACTAATTACTACTTCTAGGCTAGTAGAAAAGAATGCTGTCGGTGATATTATAGATGCTTTGGTTTATTTACCTGAAAATATAAATTTCCAAATCTTGGGTCAAGGATATGAAGAAGAGGAATTAAAAGCAAAAGTAATAAATTTGAAATTGGGGAATAGGGTAACCTTCCTTGGTTATATTCCACACAAAGACATGCCTAAATATCTACATGAATCAGATATATTCATCAGACCATCACTTTCGGAAGGGTTTGGAAATTCATTCATTGAAGCTATGGCGGCAAGAATTCCTGTTATAGCAACTCCAGTCGGCGGTATTGTTGATTTCCTTAAAGACGGCGAGACAGGATTATTCTGCGAAGTTAAAAATCCAAGAAGTATTGCGCAGAAAGTGGAGAAATTATTGAAGGATAAAGAATCGCATGACTATATAGTAAGAAATGCATATGAAATGGTTAAGAGTAGATATGATTGGAGTATCATTGCCAATGATATGAAAAATAAGGTATTCTTAAGGATAATATGAAAATTCTAATTTCATCAGGTATATATCC
>CAZOGG010000001.1:2113-27283 GCA_964579565.1 uncultured Candidatus Saccharibacteria bacterium
TGGATACACACTTGGGATGATATATGTAAGGAGATAATATCCTTGTATGGAAAAATATAATACCGAATATAAAGATTACAAAAATCATATCGCAATTATGATCTCAACTGATCGCGGTATATTCAATGAGAGAAGTGCAGTAAGGGCAAGAATGTCAGAATATGCAAAAGGCTATAAAGAACTACATATAATAGTATTTGCGACTAGGGGTTATGAGTCACAAGTAATAACTGATAATTGTTATGTTTATTCAACCAATTCAATATTTAAACTATTATATATTTTCGATGCATATATTCTTGGAAAGAGAATAATTAAATTAATAAATAATGAAGATCAAATTCTTATTACTTGCCAAGATCCATTCGAGACAGGCTTGGTTGGTAGATTTTTGCATTATATAAATAAAAAATCTGAATTATTATTACAAATTCATACAGATTTGTTCAGTCCTTATTTCACCAAGTATTTTGTTCTAAATAAAATTAGATTATTCATTTCTAATTACACCTTGCCTTATGCTAATAATGTAAGAGTGGTATCAGAGAAAATAGCCAACTCACTTGTAGAAAAGGGTATTAATAAAAGCATAATAATTATTAAACCAATTGAGATCAATTCTGAATTTTTCAAGTCGAACTCTGTTAAATTTGATTTGAGAAATAAGTATAAGCAATTCAACAAGATAATCCTTGTAGTATCTAGATTAGAAAGAGAGAAGAATATTGATGGAGCAATGCGAGCATTCGCAATCGCAAAAACGGATTTACCAAATGTGGGTATGGTCATTGTTGGTTCTGGTAGAGAAATGAGTGAATTGAAGAAATTATCTTATGAGCTTGGTATTTCTGAATCTGTTGTATTTGAGGGGTGGCAAACAGATTTGGTCTCATACTACAAAGGTTCAGATGTACTACTGGTTACATCTTGGTATGAGGGTTATGGAGTTGTATTTAAAGAGGCAGAAGCAAGTAATTGTCGAATAATCTCTACTGATGTGGGAATTGCAAGGGAAGTCAATGCAAATATAACAACATGGGATAGTAGTGATATTGCAGATAAAATTGTTAAATTATTGAAATGAAATTACTGATAATTACACAAAAGGTTGATAGGAATGATCCAGTATTAGGATTCTTTCATCGTTGGATTGAAGTATTCTCTAAGAATTATGAGGAGGTTATTGTGATTTGTTTATTACAAGGCGAGACAAAGTTACCTAATAATGTCAGGGTACTTTCACTCGGCAAAGAAAATGGCGAATCAAAAATAAAATACATAATTAATTTCTATAAATATATAATTCAAGAGAGAGATAATTATGATAAGGTATTTGTTCATATGAATCAGGAATATATTCTATTAGCAGGAATAATTTGGAAGATTCTGAACAAGGATATATTTATGTGGAGAAATCATAATATTGGAAATGGATTGACTGATATTGCTGCATCGTTTTGCAAAAAAGTATTCTGTACCTCAAGGTTTTCATATACTGCAAAATATAAAAATACAGAATTAATGCCAGTAGGTGTGGACTTAGAAAATTTCAAGGCGAATCCAAATATTAATAGAATTCCAAATAGTATTCTATCGCTTGGTAGAATAGCGCCATCAAAGAATATAGATATATTGGTGGATGCATTAGTTGAAATGAAGAATACAGATATTGTAGCTAGTATTTATGGTGATTCATTATCTCAAGACAAGGCTTACTATAATGAATTAAAAAGAAAAGGTGAAAATCATGTGGATTTCTATAAAGGTATTCCAAATACTGAGACGATCAAGGTGTATTCTGCTTATGGTATCTTTGTAAACCTGTCATCTAGTGGTATGTATGATAAAACTATTTTCGAAGCTATAGCTTGTGGCTGTCTTATTTTAGCTTCAAATGATAATCTTAGAGGGCAAATAAGTGATGATTTTATTTTCCATGAAAGAGATAAAGCTGAATTTATTTCAAAACTTAATAAATTATTGAGTTATAGTGATAAACAGATTGCTGAGGCTAGGGTTGAATTGAATAATTTTGTTAAGAATCATAGTCTTAATAGCCTTGGTCAAAAACTTTACGATAGTATAAAATAGAATCTTATGAAAATAGCCGTAGTCGGAGCGGGAATATTCGGGTCAACAATCGCTATTGCATTAGCGAAGAAGGGTTATAGTGTTGAGCTTTTCGAGAAAGAATCAGATATAATGCAAGCTGCTTCTGGAATAAATCAATTCAGACTACATAGAGGTTATCATTATCCGAGAAGTGCCAGTACAGCTATTTCATCTAGAGATGGTGAGGCTAGCTTTAGAGAAGAGTATGGTGATGCTGTAATTGATGATAACGAACATTATTATTGTATTGCCTCTGCAAAGAGCAAGACGAGTAAAGAACAATTTATAGATTTTTGTAAAAGGTGTAATCTCGAATACTCAATAGTTGAATTACCGCATGCAGATAGTAAAGCACATGAATTAGCAGTTAAAGTTAAAGAGTCATTAATTGATTATCCATTATTAAAAAGTATTGTTTGGAGTAAGCTAATTGGAAATAAGGTTAAAACGTATTTTAATAAGATATTTTCTCTAGATGAAAGTGATCATGATCTTGTTGTGAATTGTACATATGCAAATTTGAATTCTATTTATCTTGATAATTCTCATACTCCAAAAGAATACCAATTCGAGGTTTGTGAGAAGCCACTTATAAAGTTACCCCAAGAATTCTATAGAAAGAGCATTGTAATACTTGATGGCCCATTCTTCTGTATTGATCCATATGGAAGAACAGATATGCATCTTACGGGTAATGTTGTGCATGCAATTCATGCAACAAATACAGGTATCAAGC
This sequence comes from uncultured Candidatus Saccharibacteria bacterium, assembly GCA_964579565.1. Classification (GTDB taxonomy): domain Bacteria; phylum Patescibacteriota; class Minisyncoccia; order Phycocordibacterales; family PALSA-1337; genus CAIOGI01. Next base: position 4,962 of record CAZOGG010000001.1, read on the forward strand.
CAAATATTCCTGATTCAATTAAGAGTATGTTGAATAAGGGGATTATCAGAAATCCTTCAAAAACGAATTTCAATAAGTTCATAGAATCAGCAATAGAAATAATGCCAGAAATGAAAAGAGCCGAACATGTCGGCTCTATGTACACAGTTCGTACAGTTCTACCAAATACAGACAAAACAGATGAGAGACCAACTGTTGTGTCTCGAGTGAATGATCGAGTCATTCATGTTTTCTCTGGTAAGATAGGGAATTGCGTCGATGCCTCAAGACAAGTTGTGAAGATGATTGAGGTCCTATAGATCCTTAATTGTTCTTAGTATTTCTACTGCGAACTGGCCGTTTACACGGACTTCCTCTTCACCATTCAATGCCTTTGCAAAATTGGTTAACTCCAGATCGAGGGCAGGTGTTGTTGGTATTTCAATTGCGATCGGCAAGTTGGTTTGCCCTCTGCGTGAGACCATTAGGCTGTTATTATTCCAAATGTAAATATTGTCACTTGTAACAATTGTTACTAACTTTCTTTTGTCGGTTGAGATTCTGTTGATGTTTGATGATATTGATACTCTATCTTTGCTTACGCATTGCAAATTAACAATATCATCTTTTGTATCATCGATCCCCGGCTTCATTGTTATATTTATGCTGTCCGTGTCGATTTCAATCTCAAGAGCTTGTACAAGTGACAAGTCATGAGTTAGCAGGTTCTCAACGATGTTCTCACCGAAGCTACCCCACTTATTCCACTCAAAATCGATACTCTCTATCACCTCACTCTCAAGTACTTGCTTGAGATATGTGAAAGCTGGGTGATGCACGAATACATATCCAACACATAGAATAAGGTTGTTAGCCTTAGCTATGTCGCATAACTCCTGCATGCTCTCAACTGACTGTGTTCCTGGCTTTTCCAAGAAGACATGCTTGCCAGCTCTCAGTGCTTGCTCAGCAATCGAATAGTGAGTAATGATAGGTGTTGCTATAACAAACGCATCAACATCGACATTATTCAGTATGTCATTGTAGCTATCTGCGAATTGAATTTGAGGGTGGGTAGTCTTCAGCCAGTCCTGATTCTCGGCACCACCATTGCTGAAGCAATGAGAGACATTGTATCCAAGCTTTACAAGCGTATTTACGAGGTTCTTACCCCATCTGCCAATACCTATAACTGCTACTTTTGGGTTTTTGTTCATCTATGTTGTATTATATGGATATTAACCATTTTAGCAATAAAATACCATAATGAAAATTCTACTTGCAGCAGGTATATTCTATCCGGATGTTGGAGGTCCAGCTATTCATGTTAGAAAGATTGCTGAAGCCCTGATCACTAATGGGTATGATGTAACAGTTATTGCATATGGTGATGATAAGACTAATAAGAAATTTCCATTTAATGTTGTAAGAGTTTCTAGAAATAATAATAAAATTATTCAATGGCTTAAGTATCAATATTTAGCATTGAAATATGCTTTCTCATGCAAGATAGTATATGCCTTTGATCCGACAGCAGCAGGTATACCTGCACGTATCGCTGCTTTCATTTTCCGAAGACCATTTATTATCAGAATTGGCGGAGATCCTATATGGGAAAGGGTGGTGGAGAAGAACCAAAGATTCCTATCAATTGTAGATTATTATAAGGGTGGATTTTATAAGATTGATAAGCCAATTTTGTTTTGGTTAATTAAGAAGCTCCTATCTAAAGCGGATAAGATAGTTGTATACGGTCAATTCTTCAAAGATTTCTATGTTAGTTATTTCAACGCAAATCCTAATAATATTACTATAATCAAAAATCCAGTTCTTCAAACAGAGAAGGCTAGTGATGTTATTTCTGATGATCCAACTATTCTATTCGCTGGTAGATTTGTAAGCTACAAGAATCTTCCTCTGGTGATAAGGGTTATATCGAAAGTCAGAAGTAAAATTAAAAAGGGAAATTTGTTGTTGATTGGATCTGGTCCTGAGAAGAGTAGTTTATTAGATTTAGTAGTGGAGTTAAATGCGAAAAATTATGTAATATTTCAAGATTCATTACCTCAAGAGGAACTGTTTAAAAAGATTAGAAATTCAGCAATCTGCATTGGGCCTGCATTATCTGAATTTAATCCTAATTTTATTCTGGAATCTCTTTCGCTCGGTAAACCGGTACTTCTAACAAAGGGTAATGGTCTTTCGATATCTTTACCAGAAGAAATGCTATTTGATCCATTCGATGAGAATGAATTAGAAAGTAAAATTATAGAAATTATTAACAATTACAAAGAATCAGTAAATACAGTCAATAATCTTCCTCTTAATCAGAGTTGGGATAATGTTATAGATGCACATATGTCGATTATAAAAAGTTTTAAATGATATAATTAAAATCTTATGAAAGAAATAGTAAATAAGGTTTGGACTGAAAGATATAAGATAATAAGATTTCTCTTTTCTGGAGCAGTCGGAGCAGGAACCAATCTATTGATACTTTATGTGCTTACAGATTTATTAAATATATATTATGTTATTTCTGTAATAATATCTTTTATCTTGGCTACTACAGTCAGCTTTATTATGCAGAAGTTCTGGACATTTCAGGATTCTTCAAAAGAGGTTATACATAATCAAGCATTAATATTTACAATAGTTGCTGTAATTAATTTATTTATTAATACTTACATTGTTTATGCTTTTGTTGAATTTGCCAATTTCCATTACTTAATAGGTCAAGTATTCGCTAGTATTATAGTTGCATTCGAAAGTTACTTTGTTTATAAGATATTTATTTTTAAATTATCTAATAGGTCTATCTAAAAAACTCCTTTAATAAGACGATAATACCTTTAATTCCATCCCTATATTTTATTTTCTTACCTTCCTTAACCGATCTTGGTTTATGAGATATTGGCACTTCGGAAATTTTGTAACCCTTTTTTGCAACTCTAGCCGAGAATATTAATTCTGAATCAAATCCACCAGAGACAAACTGATCAGATACTTCTCTTGGAAATAACTTATAACATGTCCAAAGGTCAGTTAATTTAGAATTGAAAAGGAAATTAAATTGCTTAGTTACAAACCACACACCCATTCTTGGTATATACATACCGCTTCTTTTGACATGATGTAGATTCCTAGAACCATAAATAATATTTTTGGGATTTCTGTCTAATTCTTCGACTAATAATTTGATTTCCGTAGGTTCATACTCTAGATCCGCATCTTGAATAATCAGATAATCACCAGTTGAATGACTTATACCTGTTTTAACCGCACTACCTTTACCACCATTCTTGTCATGAAAGATGATTTTGTATTTATCCTTATGTTTATTGAGAATATCTCTTGTTCCATCCTTTGATCCATCGTCAACTACGATTATTTCTATTTTCCAATTAGGAATATTGAGACTAGAAACTTTGTTTAACAACGTCTCAATGGTGTTTTTTTCGTTATAACATGGAATTATGACAGATAACGTTTTCATCGTATAATTGTGACATTATAACAAAAAAACGAAAAATGACATCCTATCAAAAATTTATTGATGAAAAGATGGTTTTGATTAGTAAAGAGAAGATAGTTCTTGATATTGGTGGTGGAGACCGTTTCCAGAAATGGCTATTACCTTATAAAGACCTATTTAAGAACTGTGACTATAAGACTATGGATTATGATGATAAGACCGGAGCTGATGTAATAGGTGATATCCACGCTATACCTCTCAAGGATAATGTAATAGATGCCATAATATGTAGTTCGGTGCTAGAACATGTTAAGGACCCCATTAGGGCAGTTTTGGAGTTAAAAAGAGTATTAAAGCCTAATGGTAAGCTATTTCTATATGTTCCATCAATCTACCCATATCATGCCCGAAAGGGATATTATCCAGACTACTGGAGATTCTTCGATGATTCATTAATGTTTATGTTCGAAGGATTCTCTAAGGTTGAATTAATAAAGGCTGGAGGATATTTCAAGGCCTTGTCATTCTTTTTCCCTATGCAGCATAAACTCAAATTTATTTTGCATCCATTGACTACTGCACTTGATAAGATATTCAGAACAGAGAAGAGAACAACAACTTATGGTTATTATTTATACGCGATAAAATAATAAAATGAAAAAAATACTTAAAAAATTAATAGAGAAAACTGGGTATTCAATTGTTAGAAATAATGTGAGAAATGATTTTGTATCATGGGCTAATGACTCTGAATTTGAAAGTAATTATATTAAGGTGAAGCCTTACACAATGCTTGATAGAGATAGATTATATATGATTTGGCAGTTTGCTAGACAAGCACGCTCCTTCCCAGGATCTATGGCACAAGTCGGAGTATTCAGAGGTGGTTCTGCTAGATTAGTTGATTATGCTAAAGAGGGTAATGGACATTCTTTCTATATATTCGATACCTTTCAAGGTATGCCTAAGGTTAATGAAGAAATAGATTTGCATAAAGAGGGTGATTTCATTAATACTTCGATTGAATCCGTTAAGGCTATATTCTCAGGTGATAAGGATACAATATTCTGCCAAGGAATTTTCCCTGATACTTCCGAGCCAGCAAAGAATGATAAGTTCTCATTCGTCTATATTGATGTTGATATTTATCAATCTGTTCTAGATTCTTTGATTTTCTTCTATCCTAGGATGTTGCAAGGTGGGTTTATGATGTTTGATGATTATATGGGTAAGAATACTCCAGGAGTGAAGTTGGCATTAGATGAATTCCTATCAAACAAAATTGAAAAGCCTATAATTACAACTGTAGGGCAATGCGTTCTAATTAAGCAGTAGCTTGTATATTTCTATTTCTGGACCGAATTCACTTATTGTAAATAAAGGTTTTAAATTTGGTCCGATTTCTGTTTTTGCCAATGAATAACTACTTTCATTATTTCCAAAATTAGCAACCAATTCAGCATTCTTAGTTAACTCCTTCACTTTCAATAGTTGGTCTGCATTGTTTAGAAAATCTAATTTTGAAATAACTAGATACGTATAGTTATTCTTTTTTGCGTAATTAACTATTCCATTATAGAAGTTTTCATTTCTGACATTGTATAGATTTAATGCATTAAATGTTTTGTAGTTTTGTAGTTTTGAATTTAATTCCTTTTCGTTCTTGTCGTTTGTTCTTAGAGATGTTGGATCTATGAATTCCTGCTCAAGTATTCCAGATCGGGTATTAGGAAGCCTCATAAGATTGGCATAGACTATTATCTTATCCTCTGGCTTTGTATTCTGCTCTAGCCAGTTCATTGCAATTACTCTGCTATCATTTCTTGATCCTAATATACTAATTCTAACTGATAGTGTTACAAGTATAATTGCACAGATAACTAAAATCATTTTAGAATTCTTTGCAGAGAATTTCTCTGTTATTTCATTTATTCCATAACTTGCACCTATAGTTAGTAGCAGTAATAGTGGCAACAAGAATCTATATTCAAATCTAAAGAATGTGTAGAAAACCAAACTATAGACTATAGTAAATAATATTGTCGTTAAATAGAAATTCCTATTCTTCTTAATTCCAAATACTAGACCAATAATAAATAATAGGGAAATTAATGGTTCAGTCATTAAGAATGATATTGGAAACATTAACGGACTAGATAGATATCCAAATATTGATTTGCCATCGTGCAGTGTCATATCGGGTGCAAACCCAAGGCTTGCAGGATAAAGCATGACTGGAATTAATGATAATCCAATAATAATTAATGCAACCTTATACATCATAGGATCAATAAACATTTTAAAAGCGCTTCTTTTCTCATAAAAGATATACCAAAAAATCATAATGAATGAGAATAATATGACTATTGTACTTACTCCTGTCCCTATACCAATTATAATTGCAGATATATAGAATCTTTTGTTTAGTGGCCAATTTCCTTTGGTTAATACATAAAGGCCAAGTGTAAAGAAGAATAATATTGGCATCCAATGTTTGCCTGTTATAGAAAGTGAAATATGCATTAAGCTCGTTGAGAATATTAGAGCAGAGAAGATCGCACTCCATTTATTCTTGATTAGATTTTCGGTGATTTTGTATACAAGAATTATGGTCAATAGACTTATTGAAATTGTCATTACTCTGGCAGTAATAAAGAAAATTGAAGGATCACTAGAAATAACTGTTTGTAATTCAGAAAGTGAACCTGGAAACATTATGTACTTTATTGCAATTACAATTAGAAAGAATGGTAAATATAAATATGAAATATATGGAGGATAATAGAAAAATGGCTTGAAAGCCTCTTCATGCAATACTGGTAAAACAGTTTTTAATTGCATCATTTTCAATGTTGCAAGAACAAAAGGTGGCTCATCGTTATATACCCAAAATGGTAATCCATACTTGATCATTATGAGTCTAATGATCGTTGAGAATATTAATATATAGGTTAATGGATGCTTTAAGATATTTTTAAACATGTTGCTCGATTTTATCTACTCTTTTTAATCTATCCTTGAATTTATCGAATTGCAAATATACATCAACGCTTGTACTAATAAATATTATAAGAATAGCAATTAATACTTTTTTATATTGAGTCTTATAATTTATTATTAAATAATCTATTGTCCAGACAATTACGGGTAATGACATTATGGTTAAGGGCAGTCTATGTCTATTTGCAATAACTGTTAATATTGGAGTTGCAATTAACATCACAAAGCTGGCCAGTATAAATATCTCATTATAATTTATAGTTTTGTTTTTGATTTTACCAATTGAAATTAATAAATAAAATATAATGCTGGTTAGTATTATGAAATTCTGTATTACTGAAATTAATATTGTGGGTATTTGATCGAATTTACCGAAATAGTGGAACCAGAATCCTGATGTTTTGGCTAGTGAGAATAGTACTAATGCCTTCTCTATAAGAACTCCTGTAGCTTGAATAGGGTGTTCAATTACAAAATTTTTGTACCACAATTTCGCTTGCTCGCTGAATTCTACTGGTGACTCATACTTCTCCTTTAGTTCCTTGAAGAAAGGGAAATCAGCGTTGAATTCACCATGATTTCCTGGGTAATTACCACTTAATAGATTCATTCCATCAGCAGTTGAGTGAAATATTACTTTTCCAAATATATTGTAATTTCGTATTACCCACGGTAATTGAACTAATACGAACATAGACAATACTAATAATAAGCACAATAGACTCTTGCGCTTGTATCTAAATATCGTTGCTATCGATAATAGTATGAATACTATTAATCCTGTTGGTCTGATAAGTGTTAGAGTTCCCAGCAATATACCTAGAATAATCCAAGAATGCCATTTATTAGACATGAAATACCAAATGAAAAAACAAAGAGTTAGTGTAAAGAGAAATAGAGATTCGGTCATCAGCATTCCATTTAACTGAACCATATCTATTATTACTCCAAATAAGATCATCGTTGCATAGACTACCTTTCTATTTATCTCTGGGAATATATCTAGAGTTATTGCACTTAGCATCAATATAGTTAATGCAAAAAGTATTGACTGTGTTAACCAAATTATCCATAAGTGCCTTCCGAATGTAATATAATGTCCTGCCACGAAATACTCATATCCGGGACCTATTCTTGTTATTGACCCGTCCATATTTAATGGAGTTGTGTTGTTTGCTCTGTATTCTCCATAATTAACTATGTTAAGAGCAATTTCATCATATGCCTCTGCATCAACAGCTGGTTTGATATTGTAGATTAACGCATATGCAAAATTTATTACTATAATTGTTAAGAAAATAACTAGAAACGGTCTTTTTGTAATGTTTTTCATTGGCTTGTAATATTGTGTAATTTAAGTAAGATAATAGTACATAATACTATATGTCTATACAAGCTCATAAATCCCCATCATTACTGTCTGTATTTCTAAAGGGGGAGGCAGTATCTGCTTTCTGGAATTTCCTTACAAAGGGTATTGGATTGTTAAATACCTTTTTAACAATTACATCTCTGACTCTTTATCAGTATGGAGTATTTCAACTTCTGCTATCATTTGCTGGGATTTCATCTGATTTTCTCGGTCTTGGATCTGGAGTCGTAACAAATGAAATATCAAGAGCAATATCTGAGAAGAGGGATTCAGACGCAAAGAGAATCTTCATTGAATATACATTTTTTAGATTAATAATCATGTTTATAACATGGTCTATTGTATTTTTTGGAGCTACATATTTCTTTAGTAAATATGATATTGATTTCATTAAGGATATGAGAATAATTTCTTTCGTCTTCTTGAGTGAAGGAGTGTTTATGATTATCAGAACTCTTTGTTTGGTAAAGTTCGAATTCTCAATTGTTGCTCTTAGGTCGACATTGAATAAGCTTATTCAGTCAACTATTTTAATTTATTATTTTGCGCAAGGTAATTTGGGACTAAAGCAAATGATTTGGTCAATTGTCATTGCCTCAAGTATGAGTGTGATTCTTGTTATGTATAAATTCATTAAGGTTTATATTAAATGGGGAGATACTATTCCTACACAGAAAGTATTGTTATGGAATATATTTATTAATTTGGGAAGTTGGGATGTGTTAAGACAGTTTATAAATAAAATTACATTCAGGGTTAAGCCTTGGCTTATAAAGCTATTTATAAGCACAGAAGCGGTAGCGATCTATTCCATTGCAGAGACAATCGTTACGACATTCCAGGATATATTGCCAAGTAGTACCATTCAGTCAATCGTGCCGTCTTGGATAAAGGATAAGGAATTGTCTACCAAGATGTTTTCGTATGGTGTTAAGTACTTCTTTCTAACTGGACTATTGGTAATGATTGGGGCATATATTATCGTTCCACCCGTAGTTCATATTTTCTTTGAGAAGTACAATGACTCTTTACCGCTATTTTATTTAATGATTATTAATTTGCCGATTTTTGCTTCAGGTATAATTATAGGTAATTACATAATTGCTTTGAGAAGACAGAGATATTTGCTTGTGCTCCATTTATTCAGGGGTATTGTAGCCCTGTCAATAATTCTATGTACTGTACCATTCATCGGTCTGTGGGGTTTGGCTATTGAGTTTGTTCTAGTTCCAGTGTTAATGACTGTTGCTTATTATCAATATACTAAAAACGAGAATAAGGGATTTCATTTTGATTTCGAAATTATATTTGGTTTCGGCAATGAGGACAGGATAATTATAGGTAAAGTTTTGGGTATTGTTAGGGGGTGGCTAAGAGTTTAATGATAGCTTCATAGATATCATCTACATATGTATTGTCTAATGCACTTTTGATTTGTTCTGGGGAACCTCTTCTTTTAAATACAAAGGATGAGGGTTTAATATTATTTCTTGCAAGTACTTGAATACTTCTACTGTCATTTGGTGGTTGTTCACTGGGATCGATTGGACCTATTATGTCTATAAGTTTAATTCCCAAGGTATGAGCAATATATATAGGTCCTGTATCTACTGCGATATATAAATCAAATCTTTTCATTAATGATGGTAATTCCTCAAGATTGAAGTTTGTTGCTTCGGTACATCTTGTGTTATTTATTCTACCAATAAGACTATCTATTCTTGGTTTATCTGCCTTGGATCCTATTATTACAACGTGATTATTATTGTCCTCTAATATTTTTTTGATTAGAATTTCAAATTTATCATCACCTAATTCTTTTATTTTATTTCCTGCACTAATACTTATTCCAATGATTTTTAAATTATCTGGTATTGATTTCCGCCAATTATCTGCCTTCAATTCAGTTTGTTCTGTTGTAAATACTTCCTTTTTCAATTCCGTATTATTAATACCCATAAACTTAAGAAGATTAATATAATGTTGGGGTAGGAAGGTATGATTCTTATATAATAAATTATAATTCGACATCCAATCAGTTAATCTCTCTGTAATTGGTGGGGTTTCTACTGTAGTCTTTATTCTATTTGGTATTAAGCCCCACAATGCAATACATGTATTTATTGATGTTGCTGATAGGTTAATTGACCAATTTAATTTCTCTTTTTGAATTGCTTTAATTAAGTCAAGTGTTGAATAATCTTCTAATAAAATTATTTTGTCTATTCTAGTATTGTTTTTTAATATTCCCAGTGCCTTTTTTGATATTAGGGCAACTATATAACTATCAGGGTATTGCTTTTTGATATTAAATACTACTGGCGTTGAACATACAATGTCACCAATACGACTGTATTGAGGTATGAAGAGAACTCTCTTCTGTCCGGTTTTGATTTTCCTTTTAGATATTAGGATCAGTATTGGATACATTATCCAAGTAATCAATATTGTAATTAAGAAAAGTATCTTTTTCATATGTTTTTAATAATTGTAGCATATATGATATAATGCCTACCCATGAAGACAATTTTCCTGTTTATTTCTAATTTCGTCTACTCTTCAGATTTCCTGAGAACTGATTATATTAAGTATCTATCAAGTAAGTATAAAGTTGTAATTTTCATGCCACCTCAGGCATTCTGTGATGATAATAAGCCATATTATAAATCAGATAATATAACTTATATTCCTTGGAATATCCAATCACCTAAGTTCTGGAATCTTTTCGGTAAATATTTCCGTTATTCAATAATAAGAAAGTATGATTTTGAACCGGTGATAGTAAGAAATAGAGAGAAGGGTATGAATGATTGGAGAAGGAAATTTCTTAGATTCATTTCATATATCGCCCCTCAATCATTCTGGACTAACGATTTATTTACTAAATTAGAATTAATATTTGCTCCAAAGTCGAAATTGTATAATGAAAAGATAAAACAATATAAACCAGATTTAGTTATTACTGCTACTCCTGGATTTGGTCATTTCGATGCTGAAGCTATAATCCTTTCTAAGAAGGCGGGGTTAAAAACTGCTTCAATTAATTTTAGTTGGGATAATCTACATAATGGTGGCATGCATTTCCGAAGACCTGATTATCTAATTGTCTGGAATGACATTATTAAAAATACAGCCATGAAAGAATATGGATATTCTGCAGATAAAGTTTTTGTTTCTGGAACAATGAGATTTGATGCTTATTTCACTAAGAGTGAGAAAGAAGTTACACGAGAGGAGTTCCTAATAAGTAAAGGATTGAATCCAAAAGAAAAAACTATTCTTATTACAACAGTTACAAAGGGTAACTATCCAGATGAAGATGTATTACTTGGAGAATTATTGAAAGCTCGTGATGAAGGGAAATTTAATGGTACACCAAATATTCTCGTTCGCATGCATCCTAAGGAGGAATTCTATAAATTCAAGGCATACTTAGATAGTAATATTAAAGGTCTTCATGTTGAGTATCCTGGTAAGTTATTGTCTGAAGAGATGGGTACAAAAATTGAGATTCATGAGGAAGATATACAGAATCTTAAATGGACACTCAAATATTGCGATGTTTCAATAAATTATCTATCAACTATGACTTTGGAGTCATTTATATTTGATAAAACTGTTGTTAATATTAATTATCCAGATAAGTATCACAGAGGATATACTTTCCGACATTATAAACCAATTATTGATGCAGGTGCTGTATTTCTTCCCAAAAGTTTTGATTTACTAGTTTCTGATGTTAATAAATGTTTGAAGGATCCAAGTTCACTCAAGAGTCAAAGAGATAAAGTATTTAATGATTTTATTTATTTTAAAGATGGTAAAAGTTACAGAAGGAATGTTGATTTCCTAGAAAAACTAATTTAGCATCTTATGCCATTTCCATATTCAACAATAGAAAAAGAGAATATAGTTTGTAATTTCTGTGGTCAAAATAACTTCAAAGTTCTATCAAATAAAGGAACTGACGGATTGGAATTGAAATCAGTTATTTGTAAGAATTGTGCTTTGATCTATATCAATCCAAGGATGACTAAGGAAGGTTATAAATTATATTATGAGAATGAATATAGAGAGAAAAGTATAAGTAATGGCGAACAAGGTTCTGGTTTCGATTGCAAGAAATTATTTGAAACAACACAGGTGCATGGAAGATTTATAGCTAATTTAATGAAGCCATATCTCAAGGTTAGTGGGCCAATAATGGAAATAGGATCAGGTCCCGGAGGAGTTCTTTATGGCATTAAAGAAGTATTGAAAAGAGAGGTTATAGGATTAGAACCATCAGGTAATGAGGCTGAATATGCTAATAGTCAGGGTATAAAAACCTATCATGAATTAATCGAAGATCATACTCAAAAGGAGAAATGTGCAGCTATAGTTAGTACACAAGCTCTGAATCATTATCTTGATCCTAGGTACTTCTTCACTTGGGCGCATGATAGTTTGGTTAATGACGGAATCATTGTGGTTGAGGTAATGAATTTCAGACAGCAGTTAAAAAAGGCTGGTAGGTATAGTAACAGTGTAAAGATTGATCATGTGTACATGTATACACCCACTTTATTGAGAGATTTTGTCAGATCTGCAGGATTCGAAATTCTTGAATATGATATAGATGAATTTACAAGCAAGAAACCACAGCAAGGCATACCGAAAGTCCATATTAGAATTGTTGGTAAGAAATTAAATGAAAAGCCATTTAGTACAATAAAATTAACACCCGGAAATTATATAAAGACTTCATTATCTATAAATAAATATTATATATACTTATATTATCTATTTTATTCGAAACTATTAAAGAAATGAATAAAACTATATTTATAACTAGTTGTCACCCTCTAATTTCTAGGAATATTCTGTCTACAGGAATCTTGGATATTATATTAAAGCAAGGCATAAGGATTGTTCTGATAGTGCCAAAATCTAAGGTTGATTATTTTACAAAAACCTTCGCTAGAGATGGAGTGTATATTGAAGGTATTGATTACAAGATTGGTAAGAGGGAATCATTTCTTAAATATCTTTCACTTGCATCTCTAAATACAAATACACTAAACATAAAGAGGAAAACAGAAATGAAAGGCAGTGGCTCATTCACTAGGTACTTTCTAAGTAATTACATTTCACATTTCCTCATAAGAAAATTGGAAAAGTATTCATATAATAAGAATATATTTGGAAATTTATTTAAAAAGTATAATCCAAATTCTGTATTTATAACTGATATTCAAAGTGAAATAGACATTTCATTATTAATTGAAGCTCATAAAAATAGAATAAATACATTGGGAATGGTGAGGTCGTGGGATAATCTAACTTCCAAGGGTTTAATTAGAGTTGTTCCGAATAAATTAATAGTATGGAATGAGATTGTTAGAGATGAAGCTATTAAATTTCATGATATTAATAAAGAAACAATAGGAATTGTCGGCATTCCTCATTATGATGACTATAAAAAATATGACTATTCAAACAGAAAGGCTTTCTTCGATAAGATTGGAGCTGATGTAAATAAAAAAATAGCATTAGTCATACCTATCGGTGATAGATATTTAAGAAACAATACAGTTGATAGAGATATAGTTGATATATTAGATAAGAATTTACCTGAAGACTATCAGATACTTGTAAGAATGCCTCCAGGAGATTATGTTAGAGAATTAGAGAACAAGCCCAATCAATTTGATAGAATTAAAGTCATATTTGATAGATCATATATGGCTACAGATAATATAAAGACTACAGAAATAAGGAAAGACGATGATATTCATCTAGGTCAAACATTGTTCTGGTCAGATATAGTTATTTCTGGTCCATCAACTGTTGTTATAGATTCAGTTTATATGAATAAGCCAACAATACTATTTGGATTTGATGGTTATGATAAACGAGATTATTACGATAGTATTAGAAGGTATTATGATTATGATAATTTTATCCCCATAATTATGAGCGGTGGTGCAAAACTAACTATTACAATAGAAGATTTCATTGAATCAATAAAAGGATATATCAAGAATCCAAAGTTAGATGATGTGAAGAGAAGGGATCTAGTTAAAAAAGAAGTCTCAATAATTGATGGCAAATCAACCAATAGATTGTCTGAAATAATTATAGAATCAGTAAAATAGAATGAAAACTATATTTATAACAATTTTTGAAGGTGTTGAGGTTAAGAATATTCTTAGAACTCCTATATTTAGTAATCTACTTAAAGATACTAATATTCGAGTTGTATTACTTACAAAATCACAACAAAAGATTGATTATTATAGTAAAGAATTTTATGATCCTAGAATTTCTTTTGAATTAGTTGAGTGGAAATCCCAATCTAGCTTTGATAGATTCTTCTCAAAATTGAAATTTGTCCTGCTTCGAACAAAGACTACAAATATGAAGAGAAAGAGGGTTTGTGAATATGAAGGTAAGTATTTACAATACTATTCTGGTAGAATTTTAAACTTTATGTTGGCTTGGCCAATTATTAGAAAGTTGGCTAGGTATTTGGATTTTGTTCTAGTAAAAGATAACACATATAGTCAGTATTTTGATAAATATAATCCTGATCTAGTGTTCCTAGCTCATTTGTTCGATGAACCAGAAGTAAATCTATTAAGAGAAGCAAAAAGGAGGAAGGTAAAGACAATAGGATATATAAATTCATGGGATAAGGTTACATCAAGATGCATTCTCAGATTATTACCTGATAAGGCCATTGTCTTTAATGATATCGTTAAGGAAGAGATGATAAATCATAATGAAATGCATGAGAATGATATTTTCGTTAGTGGTTTACCACAATATGATTATTTCTATTCCGATGAAAGCAATTTCCTAAATAGAGAAGATTTCTTTAAAAAGATTGGTATATCTGCAGATAAACAATTGATTGTATATGCTTCAATGGGAAGAGCATTTAGTACTTCTGATTGGGATATGATTGATTTCTTACAAAAATTAGTTGAATCAGACAGACTAAATAAAAAATGTGATTTACTTGTAAGATTCCAGCCAAATGATTTCGTTGATGAAATTGAAATTAAGAAGCGACCATATCTGAAATATGATCAACCTGGTATTAGATTCGGATCGAAGAGAGGTGTGGATTGGGATATGAATCATGCTGATCTAGCGCATCTGTATGCTACTTTGAAACACATGTCTATTCTGGTATGCTATGCATCTAGTATTGGTGTTGATGCAGCAGTATTTGATAAACCAATAATTAATATTAATTATGAGATAATGGAGAATAATATAATGTTAAAATCTCCTACCCAGCATTACAATTCGGAACATTATAGAAATGCACTTAAAACAGGAGCTATCGATCTAGTTAATAGCGAGAATGAATTGATTGAATCTATTAATTCATATTTGAATAACTCCTCAATTAAGACCAAAGAAAGACAAAAGCTTGTTGCAGAGCAGTGTGTATATACAGATGGTCAGTCAGGTAAAAGAATTGCAGATTATATATTTAATTTAATAAAATAATATGAATATAATTATTCTTACAGGTAATCAGTTCAGACATAAATTCTTTGCTAATTCATTAATTAATGCATTCGATATTAAGGCCGTTTTCTCTGAGGGTAAAGTATTTAGTCCAGCAAGTGAATCATCAGATGATAAGAAGATGACTCCAGAAGAGAAAGAAATATGGGATTGGCATTTCGGTATGGCGAAGGATGAGGAGAAGAAATTCTTCGGATCTAATACTCAATTTAATACACAAAATATTTTTGAAATCCCCAAGGGTGAAATTAATTCACAAGAATGGAGAGATAAAATTGCTTCTTTTAAACCTGATATTATTGCAGTTTTTGGTACTAGTCTATTGAAGGACGAAACAATTAAAATTTGTGAAAATGGAATATTAAATATGCATTTAGGTCTATCGCCATACTACCGTGGTTCCGGAACTAATTTCTGGCCACTATATAATAATGAACCACAATATGTCGGAGTTACTATTCATAAAATAGATATTGGTATTGATACAGGACCAATTATCCATCAAGGTAGACCAAATATTGAGAAGGGTGATAATCAGCACATGATTGGTAATAAGACAGTGATTGTTGGTGAGAAACTAATGGAAAAATCAATTCAAGAATTGATAGACGGCACTGCAAAGTTTTACCCACAGACGAATAAAGGCAAATTATATCAACGTAAGGATTTCAATGTATCCCATATACCACAATTAAAACAATTAATGAGGTCGGGAATGATTGATAAATATGTTGAAGCTAACGTGGTAAATCCGATTAAGGTTGATATTATTGAATAATATGAAAAAGATTTTACCCGTAGTTCCAATAATTGATACAGAGGGCCCAACAACTGGTCGTGCTGATATGGTGGATACTTGGGAATCTCTGGAGGAATTGATGGTCAGGCTAACTGGAGATCTAAGAAATTCTCTTAAGGATTCACTTGGTAATCCATTAATAATAAATTGGTTCCTATTGGACTGGACTGGATATTCCAAGAATGATGCAGAATTCAAGAAGAGGGGACATGATATCAGGCTTCATGCGGTATGGGATTTCTATAGAAAATCTATTCTATCAGATGAAAAGGTTGAGATTACAAAAGATGGTCTATATTGGCATTATCATCATCCTCCACTGGATGGCGCATGGGGTTGGAACAAGAATTGGAATGATTCCAAATGGTATGAATATATATTGGGTAAATTAATTCTTAATCATAATTTTTTCCCTGCTATGTATCGTGCAGGTAAATATGTTGAAACAAATGATAATTCACATTGGTTAGAGAAATGGATACCTTTTGACTACTCAAGTATTTCACCGGTTAAAAGAGATTTTTGTGATTGGAGTGAGGCAACAACAAGTTGGGTTCCCCATAATCCTTCATTTGATAATTATCAGCATCCAGGATCAATGAGAAGATTTATTGCAAGATCATTACCTGTAGCTGCTAAGGGAGGCTCTGGAAGTTTGGACATTAAAGAAGTTGAAGCGGCATTTAATGAAATAAAGCAGGGTAGGCAAGCGGTCTTCTCATTTCATACTCATGATTATTATAGAAGTATTCTTGATGAATTCTCTGATACTCACAAAATATTAAATGAAATAAGTAAAAAGATGGATATACCTTGGATGTATTCTAATGCACTTGAAGCATTGAGGCCACATACCAAGTCGAAATTGGAATCACTTGATTTAGAGATAGAACAGACCCATAATTCAATCAAAATTGTATTTAATCACGATATTTTCTGCGAGCAACCATTTGTTATTACTGAAGACAAAATAGGAAATGTTCAGAGAATTGATACAGTTAAACTTGATAATTTAACTTATCAAGCTGAAATACCAAATGGCAGTTCTAGAGTTGGAATTGGTGCAAACGATATTTATGGTAACTTTGTAACTAAAAATATTAAACTATAAAATGGACTCATTTAATTATCAAAGCAAAAGATTAGAGAACATACTATGCAATCTTTGCGATTCTAATAATTCTAAAATTATTTGTAGAAAAAGTGTGAATAATTTACCTGTTAATACTGTAATGTGTAAGAACTGTAGTCTAATCTATATTAATCCTAGAATGACCAATAAAGATTATGATGAATACTATAAGTCATTCTATAGAATCGATAGAGCAGAGATTAAAAACAAAGAATTTATAAATAATTTAGACAAGAATTTTGAAAGCGCAAGAAAGTTCGGTAAAGCGATAGTTAAATACATGGGTCAATATGTAAAAGATGGATTGACTGTTGATGTTGGATCAAGTACTGGAGGAATATTGTATGGAATGAAAGAGATTAGAAGAAATCTAGAATTATTAGGAATTGAACCATCTATAGATGAAAGTGGATATGCACAATCCAAGGGTGTTAAGACTATTAGAGGATTATTCGAAGATATTGATATGGATCTCAAGTCTAAAGTATCAAATATTTTGTGTGTACAGAGTTTGAATCATTTATTAGATCCCAAGAAATTTCTTACTTGGTCTCATAATGCTCTTGTAGATGGCGGTCATGTATTTCTTGCAGTGAAGAATTGGCGACATCAAGTCAGGAGAATGGGGAAATTAAGCTCAGGTGTTCAGATTGATCATGTATATATGTTTACACCAGAATCGCTCTCTCTTATGTGCAAAAGTGCTGGATTTGAGGTTGTTTATATTGATGTTGATGAGGGTAAGTCTCAATCTGAAATAAAGAATCAGAAAGCCGATGGATTAAACACTCATCACATAAGAATTGTTGCTAGAAAGTCACAAATTCCACAAAAATTGGATATTCCTAAGAATATTTATTTCAAAACCAGACTTTCTCTAACACCATTATTTGTTAAATTTGTCTATATATTTAAATATTCTAAGCGCCTTGCTTTATTGAGGAAAATACTGCATATTAGTTAAGCATGAAAAGAAAAGTCTGCTTTGTTATAACTAGTTTCATTCACTATAGCCTTAATCTACTAGTGTTAGAAGAATTAAAAAAGAGAAGAGATGTTGATCTCCATATTGTTATCGGTGGTTCTGCAATACTTTCACGCTATTCATCAAAGCATGCAGACATTAAGAAATTATTGAAGGATGATGGTCATACTAATCTCCATGAGTTACATTTCAATCTTGAGGGTAACGATACTATCGTAAAGGCAAAGACAACAGGTTTGGGAATTATAGAATTTACTACCTTATTTAATGATATCAAGCCTGATGTAGTTGTGGTGAGAGGCGATAGATTCGAAGTGCTATCTGCAACGATTGCAGCTGCGTATATGTCTATACCTGTAGCACATATCGAAGGAGGTGATCTCTCAGGTTCTATAGATGAAAGTGTCAGACATGCTATTACCAAACTTTCACATATACATTTCGCTACAAATGAACCTGCAAAGAATAGAATTTTGAAATTAGGAGAGCATCCTGCTTATGTATATAATTTCGGTAGTCCAGATGTAGAGGTAGTTAAGAAATTACTAAAGAAAAAACACAAATTTGATCTATCAAAGACAGGTAGTGGAGCATCTTTCGACTTATCAAAAGGATATTTGATAGTCATGTATCATCCAGATATTACAGATGTAAAGCATGTTCATGAAAATACAAAGAAAATACTCAAGGCGGTACATGATACAGGATTGCCAACACTCTGGTTCTGGCCAAATGCAGATGCTGGAGCAGAAGATGTGTCTCAGGAATTAAGAATTTTCAAGGATGAACAAAAGGGACACAAAATACGATTTATGAGATATCTAGGTCCTAGGGATTTTATTTGGCTATTAAGTAATAGCTTGTGTTTAATTGGTAATTCATCTGCAGGTATCAAGGAGACTTCATTTATGGGTTTACCGGTTGTTAATATAGGAACTAGACAGAATAATAGATTAAGATCGACAAATGTTATATCAGTGATACACGATTCTGATGCCATTAGGGATGCTATAAATAAACAAATCAAGAGAAAAAGATACCCTTCTTCCGATATTTATTTCGTAAAAGATACAAGCAAGAATATTGCTAAGACAATAGCTACCGTGCCACTTTATAGTCAGAAGAGTTTCGTGGAGTAGGGAAAAGAAAAACCCGCCGTGGCGAGTCTTTCGCGCTTGGGCGGGCCGTACAGCTCTCATACTTATTTAGGTATTTCTACCTTGGTTCTTAGAAGAGTGAAGTGGTGGATTTTTGAAACAATTGGTGCTTGCCTTAGACGTAAAAATAAAATACGGATGTCAGGTCTTGGAACTACTTTTTCTGTTGTTTCTTCATATCTAATAAATTCCACTCCTTCGGGAGGGTTAGACATGAGGTTCATTATCGTGGGTTCGAATTCGTCAGCATTAATTTTGACCTCACTGATTACTTCAGTTTGACCAACACTTGATTCAATCGCTTTATTATTACATCTAATAAAGCTGACATTTGAGACAGAGCCCCAATCACCGCTAACTATTCCATATTGATAATCACATGGAATACCGTCAATAAGCATTTTTGCCCTTGCTTTCTTTACGGGGTCTAATGTAAATAACTCAACCCCATTTCTCCTGTAACCATTTCGGTGATTACTCTCCTGAGCTTCCAGTTTGAGTGTATTCATATCCGACAACAATATATAACTAATATCTAGTCAAGTCAATATTAGGATAAGATGCAAAACTTGAGGTTCCAATTTGGAACTTCAAGTTTAGTTGGGTTTCAGGAGTTGGATAAATAAAAAAAGAAAAACCCACACGAAGTGAGTTTTCTTGTGTGGGTGAATGCTGGTCTTGGCTAAGGGTTACCTAGATCCTTCCACCAGTAAGGAAGTTCCAGTCAATCTTTCTTAATGATCCAGTAACATAACTGTATGCCTTCTTATCCATAAGAATGATTGATACTACATAAAGTACTATTGCAAGCACTTTGTAGTTGGTGAATTCTTCTTTGAGAAAGAGAATACCGTAGAACATTGTTGTGGAAAGGTAGGTTGCATTCACTACTACCTTTTTGAGTGCAATGCTGGCACCAGTCTTGTATGAGAGTAGATTGTATGAACACATAACAGTCACAACCACTCCTATCGGTATTGATACCTGCCAGATACTAATGTTCTCAATCGAGAAGTCAAATAACCTAGAACCTTCATCGATAATGAAGAGTAGCACGATTGTTCCTACAACCGCCGGCAAACCACCCCAGAAATTCTTGAACATTGGATCAACCTCCTTTACCTTTTGAGTTATGAGTTGATTCACAGCAACTATGAATGCTGTACAGAATGACAATACCATCCAAGTACTTAGTTCAAGTCCATTGTTTAATCCAGGAAAACCAAGGATGGACCATCCTGCAAGAACTGCGAATACAATACCAATCCATTCGTGCCTATTCGCTTTGTATTTGCAGAACATGATATCAAATATCATACCGGGTATGATTGATAGAGTGATGATGAATGTACTTACGCCCATATCACCACCAAGAGCAAAGGTCGCAAATCCCATTATGGTTGCGAGGTATGCCAAAACTCCAAATGTAATTGAACCAAGTGCACCCCAGTAATCACTGAAGTAATTGGTCTTCCTTTTAATTGCAATTAGAGCTGATAGTACGACTTGAACCAAACCAACAATTCCAGCAGCTAGTAGTGTTCCACTCCATGAGTTTGATTTGGTACCAATATCTCCAACCTCCTTTTGAAGGATGCGTGAGATGAGTTTGGTCAGACCTTCACCGATTGCGTATTTGAACCAAGGTTCGTTCATAATATATGTTATTCTAACATTCAAAGAGATCTAATTGAAATTTATACTTTATTATTAGTGTTGTCAATATTAATTTGCATATATGTCAAATATATGATAGAAATTGTTTGGAAAGTCCTGTGCTAGTTTGCATAGGACTATGAGCTTAACCTTAACACAATAGATAATCAATGAGCGAAATCGAGAACGCGGCGGGGTCCAAACTCTTTACGGGTATGATTGGACCGGCTTACTCGGCCTTTAATGGCCGTGATCCCTACTACAGGGAGATGTCGTTGTTGGTGGTGGCTGAGGCCCTACAGGCTCGGAAGGGTGATATCAGTTCTGTCCTCGAGCTCGGTGCCGGTACTGGTGAAGGTACCCGAGTTATACTCGACCAAATCAACGATCTGTCAGTTACGGCTATCGAGCCCAATGAGAGTATGAGGTATTTCCTCTCTCTCAACACCATGGGTGATAGTCGTGTGAATATTCTGCCTTATGGGGCAGAGGAAATCATGACCAAGATGGACTCTCACAGCGATATCGGCGTCTATGATGCTGTTATGTGCTGTCAGATGTTCCATTTCCTTGGTGGAAATTTGGCTGTTGTTCTGAGTGGTCTGAGCCAGGCTCTCGAGGTCGGTGGTGTCATTACCTTCGACCTTGGGCCTTCGAATTATGCGAGTTGGAAGAACAATCTTCACGACTTCCGGTCCGGAACTGAACCTGGGGAAAATCAGATCATTACTGAACTGTCTCATCCGCTGTACCAGATCGCGCATGGGGCAGCCTATTCTCACGTTAAGGAGACATATCCTGATTTCAATCGGGAGAATCTCTGGGCGCCTCCGGCCAAGGCTCTGAGCATCGATTCCATCACTGCAGAGTTCAACAGTGCTGGATTCGATATCGTTCGCAACAACGAGTTTCTCGTTCCGATCGAAGGTCGTCGCATCATCGATTTCGTGCGGAATGCTTGGACGACCTGGTGTCGTTGGGCTCCGCTCGATCAACTGCCGATCAATGAAAAGATCGCAATCGTTGAAGCTGGGCTTGAGGCACTTTCTGAGGCACCCCCTCAACTCAAAGCAATGGTGGCCTACCACCCGTCGGTTATCATCACTGCGCGTAAGCGTTGACTGATTGTTTGGTTTCAAACATCCCCTGGCTCCAAGTGAGTCAGGGGATTGCTTTATACTAATGCAGTTGAATATTCCCCCGAATTAGAATAGGATATAGTACACATGCCAAAGAAGAAGAA
>CAZOGG010000002.1:0-4451 GCA_964579565.1 uncultured Candidatus Saccharibacteria bacterium
AGAGGTGTTAAGCTTTCTGGAGGAGAGAGACAAAGAGTTGCTATCGCAAGAGCATTGTTGAAGAATGCACCTATTCTAATACTTGATGAGGCAACATCTAGTCTAGACTCACATTCTGAGTCTCTAATTCAAGATGCTCTAGATACACTAATGAAAGGCAAAACCACAATAGTAATTGCTCATAGATTATCAACAATAAAGAAAATGGATAGAATAATCGTTCTCGGCAAGGAAGGAATAATTGAACAAGGAAGTCATAATGAATTAATTAAAAACGATAAGACATACGCTAAATTGTGGAATCTTCAGGCAGGAGGCTTTGTGGATAAGAATGTAATTGATGAATTATTTAATTAAATGAAATTCAAAGCCATAATATTAATAATTTTAGTCCTAATTTCTCTAGTAATTTTATATTTTAGAGATACTGGGCCTGTTCTGCGTATTAACAATCAGTCAGTTTCCCTAATTATCGCAGATACTGAGGAGGAAAGGGATAAGGGACTCGGAGATAGGGAATCAATGCCAGATAATACAGCGATGCTATTTGTTTTTGATGTGTCAGATACTTATGCCTTCTGGATGAAAGATATGAAATTTCCTATAGATATTGTTTGGTTGGATGAGAATAGGAGAGTGGTACATATAGTTGAGAGTGCAATGCCAGAGTCTTATCCAGAGAATTTCATCCCACCACAGAAATCACTGTATGTAATTGAGTTAAATGCAGGTTTAGTATCTAAATATGGCATCAAAGTGGGAAATATTTTGAATTTTAAATTTTAGCGGTATTTACATTTCAATATTTGTGTATCTTATCTATGCTTTTTTTGCTTTTCCCCTTTTTTAATTTTTTTTATTAAGGTAAAATTACTCCCACCAAAGTTAATTTAGTAATTTAATTATCAATTTTCATATGAGTATATATATAACAAAAGCAGATGGTAGTCGTGAGCTTCACAATGCAGATCGAGTTAATCGATCCATAGAGCGAGCCTGTGCGGGACTTGTAGATCCTATAGCAATGGTTACGCAGATTGCCACTGAGACTCAATTAACTTTGTATGATGGAATTACTACAGACGAGCTTGATCAGGCTACTATCAATGCTGCAGTTCAGAATATAAAGGAAGATATACAGTATGACAAAGTCGCAACAAGACTTCTATTGAAGATGATATACCGCAAGGTAGTTGGAGAATATAACAAGGAAGATCCTCAAGATATCAAGAACAAGCATAGAGATTATTTCACTAGTTATATAAATGATGGTGTTAAGGACAATAAGCTACATCCAGACATGGCTTCAAAGTTCGATTTGGCTGATCTAGCAAAGACAATAGATGTTGATAGAGATGAACTATTCGTATATGCAGGCTTAGACGGCCTTATTAACAGATATTTCATGAAGAATGATAAGCAACAGCCTATTGAGACACCACAGTATTTCTTTATGAGAGTAGCTATGGGTCTTTCATATAATGAGAAGAATCCTACAGAATATGCCAAGAAATTCTACGAGAAAATGTCTAGACATCAGTACATCGCCGGTGGTTCAACAAATCTAGGTGCAGGAACAACAAGACCAGCACTTTCCAATTGTTATCTACTTGAGATACATGATGATATGGGTCATATAGCGAAGTCAGTATCAGATGTTCTACTACTCTCCAAGGGTTCAGGAGGAATCGGAGCATCCATAACAAAGCTAAGAGCTACAGGTTCACCACTTAAGTCTAATTTTGGAGGAGTATCAAGTGGACCAACACCATTTGCCAAGATTATCGATACAGCAATTCGCGCAGTTATGAGAGGTGGAAAGAAAAAGGGAGCATTATGCTTCTATATGGAGAACTGGCATTATGATTTCCCTGAATTTATAGATTGGAAGCACAATGCGGGAGACGACTATATGAGAATGCGAACAGCTAATACCGCAGTATTCCTTTCCGATGAGTTTATGAAGAGAGTTGAAGCCAAGAGAGACTGGTATATGTTCGATCCTGCAGAGACATCAGATCTAAATGAGCTTTATGGACAAGAATTCAGTAGTAGATATGCATATTATGTAGAGAAAGCAGAGAAGGGAGAGTTACAAATGTTCAAGAAGGTTCCAGCAGAAGAACAGTATAGACAGATATTGATATCATTACAGTCTACATCGCATCCATGGCTAGTATGGAAGGATACTATTAATATCCGTGCATTGAACAACAATACAGGAACAGTACATATGTCTAACTTGTGTACAGAGATTTGTCTTCCACAGGATAAGGACAATGTTGCTGTATGTAATCTTGCATCACTTAATCTAGCAGCTCATATCAAGAACAAGGAAGTTAATTGGATGAGACTTGAGGAAAGTGTAAGACTGGCTGTAAGACAGTTGGATAATCTTATAGACATCAATGTTCTACCAATACCTGAAGCAGCCAAGTCAGACAGAGAGAATCGCGCTATAGGTCTTGGTGTTATGGGATTTGCAGATACTATAGAACAGTTGGGAATGCCATATGATAGTGAACATGCATGGGATTTCGCTGATAGAATATTCGAATTCGTAAGTTATATGGCAATAGATGAAAGTGCAAATCTAGCACTAGAAAGAGGTCCTTACAAGAATTTCCAAGGATCAGAATGGTCAAAGGGTCGAGTTCCAATAGATACATTACAGAAATTATCTGATGCAAGAGGTTTGCCTGTAACAGTTGATGTTCAAAGTAAGCACAAAGGTTTGAACTGGAATATGTTGAGACAGAAGGTTAAGAAGGGAATGAGAAATTCAACTCTTATGGCAGTAGCACCAAATGCAAATATAGGTTTGGTTGTTGGTACAACACCTGGAATTGATGCTAGATTCGCTCAAATATTCTCTAGAAA
Source organism: uncultured Candidatus Saccharibacteria bacterium (assembly GCA_964579565.1). Lineage (GTDB taxonomy): Bacteria > Patescibacteriota > Minisyncoccia > Phycocordibacterales > PALSA-1337 > CAIOGI01. The sequence continues at coordinate 2,881 of CAZOGG010000002.1, forward strand.
TAAGATTTCAGGTAAATATCTTGATTTGAATCATAATCTAGTTAAGGACTTGAGAAATATGGGTATATGGGAAAAGGTAAGAGAGGCAATAGTTGAGAATCAGGGAGATATATCAGGAATACCAGAAATACCACAACACATAAAAGACGTTTACAAAACTTCCTTTACAACATCACCTTATGCTTATATAGAAGTAGCAGCACGAGCACAGAAGTGGGTTGATCAGGCGCTATCAAGAAATATGTATCTTGAGACAAGAGACCTTGATGAAACCATGGATATATACAAGACAGCATGGAAGAAGGGCTTGAAATCAACATATTATCTACATATGAAGCCTAGACATACTGCAGAGCAGAGTACTGTAAAGGTTAATAAAGCAGAGAAAATGGGTAAGAGAGGATTCTCTGCTGTAGCATCAGCTAAGAAGGAAGATGAGATTGTTGTAAATATTCCAACACCGACGCCAACACCAGTTCAGATTCCTATTCAAACACCAATTGAAGTTGAAGTACCAGTTGTGGCAACAGCACCAGTTGTAAGTAGTCCAATTATCAATACAGATGAAGCTGGTCTGCAACCAATAATGAAATCATCAAGTGATTCAGCGGCGAATGTATGTCCAATAGATCCAGCTCTACGTGCTCAATGTGATAGTTGCCAATAACATTTCAGTCGATTTTATTAGAATAATAAATTAAAATACCATGCTTTTAGGTAAAGCCGCACCAGAGGATACAAGTTTACATCCCATTAAGTATAAATGGGCTTACAATCTCTACAATCAAGCAGTAAGAAATACTTGGTTCCCTCATGAAATTACATTGAAGGAGGATTTGGACGATTGGAAGAATATGACCGAGGATGAGAAACACGCTGTGGAATTTCTTATGGCATTCTTTAATCCAGCAGAGTTGATTGTAAATAGATCAATTGCTCTTGGAATATATCCATACCTTAAGTCTCCAGAATGTCATCTATATTTAGCTAAGCAAATGTGGGAAGAAGCCAATCACTGTGTCGCATTCGAATACGTACTTGAGACATTCCCATTCGATAGAGAGAAGGTATTCGATCATCACTTGAATGTTCCTTCTATGAAGGCGAAGGAGGACTTCATTAATAAGTACATGAAGAGAATGACTCTAACAACTCTTGATGTAGAGACTGTAGAAGGTAAGAAGGACTTTATCAGGAATCTAGTCGCTACAAATATTGTGATGGAGGGTATATGGTTCTATTCTGGATTCATGGTTGTTCTATCATTCCGACAGAGAAAGCAACTAAGAAATTTCGGCTCAATGATAAATTGGGTGCTTAGAGATGAGAGTTTGCACTTACAATTCGGTATGAATCTTATACAGAACATTCTAGAAGAGAATCAAAGTCTACTTACACCAGATTTCGCTGATGATATCAGAAATATAATAATTGAAGGTGTAAATTGTGAAATAGAATACAATAAGGACCTATTTCCAAATGGAATTCTCGGTCTAAATGCTGATTATGTTAACCAATATGTTAAATATGTTGCAGACAGAAGACTTGAGGAATTAGGTTTCCCTAAGTTC
>CAZOGG010000002.1:4461-16752 GCA_964579565.1 uncultured Candidatus Saccharibacteria bacterium
GTCACAAATCCAGCAAAATGGATGAGTACTGCTACTGATGTATATGAGCTAGTTAACTTCTTCGAAGCACAGAATACAAGCTATGAGGTTGATTCACACGCTCATTCTAATAAGAAGCCAGAAGAGAAGAAGGAGGGTGGTGCTGAATAGTTGGCAGTATTGCATATAATAGTATTTTATTGTATAGTATTTATTACATATCAGACAATTGCTGTTGATATGCGCAAGTATATTGATAGAGGAAAGTCCGAGCATTGGCAAAAGCAATTTTGCAGGATAGTAGTGGGTAACACCCATCCATCGTGAGATGCGAGGTGCGAACAGTGACGCCCGTCTTTAATTAGGCAGTTCGAAAGAACAGGGTATCCACTTATGTGGATAAATCATAAGGGTAACCTTATGAGTGCAACGGCAAAATCCTTACTTCAATGCAAGGCCGTGCCAGTAGTAGAAATACTATTGGAGTGCCGCTAGAGGGATATGGCAACATATCTCCCAGATAAATAATTGTCGTCTATCGCAAGGTAGATACAGAACTCGGCTTATAGATATGTAATATCAAGTAACCTCCTTAACCGGAGGTTATTTGTTTGGTATAATAAACCTCACATTATTCGTTAAAAAGTTTTTGTAATATATGGATACACAAAATGAGGCAAATGTAGTTAAAAGTAAATTCAATAAATTATCAGCAATCGTATTACTGGTCACAATAATTCTGTCTTCGGTAGTATTCAGTACCAACAGTCAGGTGCCACTAGATAGTGCCAAGATGATAACAATCTTCACTGGAATAATCCTTTCAGGAATATTGTATTTTATATCTGTATTCAGTACAAAGACACTATATATACCCAAGCACTCGTCTACATATGCGATCTTGCTGGTTGTTATTTCCACAGTAATATCGACTTTTGTAAGTAAGACAATATCAAAGTCATTTTTTGGTCAGGGATTTGAAATTGGAACAGGTAGCTTCGTCCTTCTAATGTTCTTCTTATTGTTCCTAGTTGTTCAATTGGTCTATAAGAATAAGGAGAGATTGTATTATATATACAGTTCATTCTTTGCAGGATTTTTGTTACTGGTATTATTCCACCTAATCAGACTATTCGATGTTAAATTACTTAGTTTCGGTGTATTCAATTCATCAGTATCAAGTCTGATTGGTAGATGGACTGATCTTGGAGTATATTCTGGTTTGATATTCATTATATCTTTCATTTCACTTAATTTGGTTAGTTTGAGTGGTATTAGAAAGGCATTTGTATGGTTACTTTTCATTGTGTCACTTATAGTTCTTGTGCTTGTTAATAACCCATTTATCTGGCTAGTATTAGCTATCTCAACTGTATCCTATTTCGTATACAACTATGTATACAATTCTAAGAAGGGATTATCAAAGATATCAATTCCATCACTAATCCTATCAATTGCATTCATCGTGTTTACATTCTGGGGATCAATACTTTCTCCAATATCTAAGTCATTGAATGTTCAGCAAGGCGATATTAATCTTCCATGGCAATTAGCACTCGATATATCATCTGATACATTGAAGCAGAAGCCAATATTCGGTGCAGGTCCCAATAAGTTCGGTAATGAGTTCCTATTGAATAAGCCACAGGAATTGAATCAAACAATGTTCTGGAATGTCGACTTCTCAACTGGATTCAGTTATGTAACAAATTTTGTTGTTACAAATGGAGTATTTGGAATCGTGTCTTGGTTACTACTATTAATCCTTCTTCTTAATCTAGGAATAAGAAATCTAAGAAATCAAAATGAGGATTCTGGAAGATTTGCTATTACTTCAACATTCTTTGGCTCATTGTTTATTTGGTTGATGTTATCACTATATAATCCATCACATTTCATAGTATTCTCAGCATTTATAATGATCGGTTTGTTTATTTCTGCATCAGCATTTAGATCATTCGTTAATGTTAAGGAAATTACTAGAGGAACAGTCATTATTTCAAGTGTCGTTATAATAGTTCTATGTGCATGGTTATTCGCAAGTATGAAAAAGGCTGTGGCTCTATCATATTTCCAAAGTGGAATCAGTCAATTGAGCTCATCAGCTAATAGAGATTTAGATAAGATTGAAGGAAATTTCTTAACTGCTGTTAAATGGGATGGTTCTGATGTGTTCTATCAAGCACTTTCTGAAATAAGTCTTTTGAGAGTGAATGAATTAACACAACAATTACAAGCCAAGAACACTAAGACTCCTGATCAAGAGACTATAAAGAAGATTGGTGAATTGATTGAGAAATCAGTTGGATACTCAAATATGGCAATAAAGGCTGATCCATCAAATCATTACAATTATGTGTCACTTGCAAGAGTTTCAGAATTAGCATCTACATTACAAATTCCTAATGCTTATGAGAACGCTAAGGTATCATATGCCAATGCAATTTCATTGAATCCATATAATCCAGCATTGTATCTAAGTCTAGCAAGATTAGAGGCTTCAAAGAACAATGTAAACGATGCACAAAGATACATAGGTAGTGCATTACAATTGAAGCAGAATTACATTGAGGCTATATTCTTCCTTGCTCAATTACAGGTTAGCCAAGGTCAAATCAAAGAGGCTATAACTTCTGTACAAGTAGCTACACAGATAAATCCTAATGATCCATTGTTATTCTTCCAGCTAGGTTTCTTGTATTACAATGACAAGAATTATCTAGGAGCTGTTGATGCATTATCGAAGGCAGTTACATTGAATGATCAATACGCAAATGCAAGATATTTCCTTGGTCTATCATATGTAAGACTTGGAAAGAATGTTGAGGCAATACAGCAATTCGAGAAAATCCTAGAGACAAACTCAGATAATCAGGAAGTACAGTTTATATTAACAAATTTGAAATCAGGCAAATCTCCATTCGCTGATGTTAAGCCACCAGTTGATAGTAAGCCAGAACAAAGAAAGACATTACCAGTTAAGGAGAAGGCAGTAGAAACATCGAAGACCAAAGTTCAAAAATAGTATATACTGTGTTAATTCATGGTTAAGAGACTGTTTAATATAGTAAATCAAGAAATACGCGGACTTCATGAGGCTGCGTATCTTCTTGCTTTCTTTGCATTATTGTCACAGATACTAGCTTTGGTTAGGGATAAGTTACTGGCATATAATTTCGGAGCTGGAGTTATGCTAGATGTCTATTATTCTGCTTTCAGAATACCTGATCTAATATTCGTATCTATTGCGTCTCTAGTGTCAGCGTCGGTTCTAGTACCATTCTTCATAGACAGACATAAGAATGATAATGATCATGGTCAGAAATTCATTGACTCTGTATTTTCTGCATTCTTCTTTCTAATTATAGCTGTCAGTGTTGTAATGTATTTCCTGATTCCAGATTTAACAAAATTATTATTGCCCGGTTTCGCCGATAGCAAATATCTTGATGAATTGATATTCGCCAGTAGGGTTCTATTGCTCTCTCCAATATTTCTTGGTATTTCTAATTTCATTTCTAGTATAACCCAGATGCACAAGAGATTTCTGATCTATGCATTAAGTCCTATTGTCTATAATTTTGGAATTATTATTGGAATTGTATTCCTGTATCCATTATTGGGTATTAATGGCCTTATATACGGAGTTGTAATTGGAGCATTCTTGCATCTTATTATTCAGGTTCCATTTATAATTAATAAAGGTGTATTTCCACACATAAAGTTAAATATAGATTGGTCATCAATTAAGAGGGTAGTACTGGTATCATTACCAAGAACCCTAACACTGTCATCGAATCAATTGGCCTCATTCTTCCTAGTGTCACTGGCCTCACTTATGAGTGGTGGTTCTATATCCATCTTTAATCTAGCCATAAATCTTCAGTCTGTACCAATGACTATTATTGGTATGAGTTATTCATCTGCCGTTTTCCCAACATTATCTAAATTCTTCGTAGAGAAGAGAAGGGATGAGTTCTTGAAACAAATGATAGATTCAGCTAGACATATTGTATTCTGGTCCATGCCTGTTATGATTCAATTCATTGTTTTGCGTGCTCAGATTGTAAGAACGATATATGGTGCGGGTAGTTTCGATTGGGCGGACACTAGATTAACCGCAGCTGCACTTGCTGTATTCGTTGTATCAATAATTGGACAAAGTCTCGTTCTGCTATTTGTCCGTGCATATTATGCAGAAGGTAAGACAAAGAAGCCTCTAATTATTAACATTGCTTCAGGAATGATTATTGTTGTTCTTGGATATGGTCTAACCAAGGCTTTCTTCGCATTTCCTGTATTTAGATTCTTCATTGAGGATTTGTTGAAGGTTGGTGGGCAGACTGGAACTAGTGTTCTTATACTTCCTCTAGCATATTCAATTGGAGTTCTATTTAATACCTATATGCATTGGCATATGTTCGAAAAGGATTACAAAGGCTTTACAAAGCCTGTTATGGTTACTCTTTTCCAGAGCTTTGCCTCCTCGGTAATTATGGGTTATATCACTTTCCTATCACTAAGATTCTTTAATATGTTTTTCCCTCTTACAAAAGCATGGAATGTGTTCTTCCAAGGTTTCTTTGCGGGAATCGTTGGTATATTGATAGGGATTATTGTGCTTATTCTATTGAAGAATAGGGAAATAAAGGAAGTTTGGGCAACTCTTCATCATAAGTTCTGGAAATCAAATGTAGTTGTGCCAGATCAAGAAACACTGTAATGTAAGGATATGGACCCCAAATTTATAAGAAATTTCTCAATAATAGCTCACATTGACCACGGAAAGTCGACTCTTGCCGATCGTATGTTGGAATTGACCAATACTATAGAGAAGAGAAAGATGCAGGAGCAAGTATTAGATAGTATGGAATTAGAGAGGGAAAGGGGAATTACTATCAAGATGCAACCAGTTAGAATGAAGTTCAAAAAGACTTCAGGCAATGATGCTGGTAATGAATTCATTCTTAATCTTATCGACACTCCTGGACATATAGACTTCTCATACGAGGTATCTAGAGCTCTGAAGGCTGTAGAGGGCTCAATTCTTCTTGTAGACGCAACACAAGGTGTTCAGGCTCAGACTCTTACAACATTAAATATGGCTAGAGAAAGTGGCCTAACAATTATTCCTGTTATTTCAAAGATAGATTCACCACTCGCAAGAATCAATGATGTTGTTCATGAGGTTTGTGAACTATTGGATTGTGATGAAAGTGAAATACTTAAGGTTTCTGGTAAGACTGGCGAAGGTGTAATAAATCTTCTCGATCAAGTTATAGAAAGAGTTCCAGCTCCCAAGTCTCCCGACAATACTGATGAATTCCGATCTCTTGTATTCGATTTCCAATACTCTAATCACAAAGGCGTTATCGTTTATGTTCGTGTGATGAATGGTTCAGTTAAGAGACATGATCAATTGCTATTTAAGATTTCAGAAGAGAAATTCCAAGCCCTGGAGGTTGGAATATTTGCCCCTGATGATACTCCAATGGAGACATTAAGTGCGGGTGAGATAGGGTATATTGTTACAGGTATCAAACAACCTGGTATAGCCTCTGTAGGAGATACGGTATCGTCTATAAGAGACATACTAGCTCCATTGCATGGTTATATGACTCCTAGACCTGTTGTATGGGCTTCTGTATATCCTGAGAGTCAGGATGACTTCAATTCCTTGAGAATGGCCTTAGGTAGACTTCGTTTGTCCGATTCATCATTTACCCATGAAGAAGAAGCTTCAGGTACTCTTGGTAGAGGATTTAGATGTGGATTCTTGGGTATGTTGCATCTAGAGATTATCACCGAGAGGCTAAGGCGTGAATTTAATTTAAATTTAGTTGTTACTATACCTAGTATTACCTATAACGTTGAATTGAAGAATGGAACCATGGTAACTGTGTATTCTCCAGCACTTTTCCCTGATGATCATGAAGTTAAGAAAGTCTATGAGCCATTAGTAAAAATGAAAATCATAACTCCACCAGACTATCTCGGTGTAATAATGCAAAGTGTATTTAATCATGAAGGAGAAGTGTCTTCTACAGATAATTTCGGTGAGAATAGAACATCATTAACTCTTGTTATGCCATTGCGTGAACTTATGAGAAATTTCTTCGATGAAATCAAGAGTGTATCATCTGGATTCGCTTCTATTTCATATGAAATTGGGGAAATGAGGGAAGCTGATGTTGTAAGATTAGATATTCTTGTTGCCGATGAACCTGTTGTGGCATTTACTAGAGTTGTATCAAGGAAAAGACTAGAAGAAGAAGCTAAGTCATCTGTGGAGAAATTACATAAAGTTCTACCAAGACAAATGTTCACATTGAAGATACAAGGCAAGGCTCAGGGAAGAATTATCGCCTCTGAGACACTGGCAGGAATGCAAAAGAATGTGACTCAACATATGTACGGTGGTGATAGAACTAGAAAGATGAAACTATGGGAGAAACAGAAAGAGGGAAAGAAGAAAATGAAAGAATTGGGAAGAGGAAATGTAAATATACCTCAAGAAGTATTCATCAAGATGATGAGATCTGACTAAGGCTAATTAAATAGCGTAATAGAATAGAGAAACTACCATACTAACGATAATCAATACTCCCACGATTATCATTAATCTTTTTAGTATTTTTGTTGTTGTCTGGTGGAATAACATAGACGAAACATAGTATACTATACTTAAATATAATATCAATGATTGAATTTCAAAAGAAAAAGAAATTTAAAAAGATAGTTTATTCACCAATTGTACTTACTGTATTGTTTATTTTGCTATTATTCATAATCAATGGGGTATGGAATGTGCATGAAAGAGCCATAATAAGTAGCAATAGTCTCAAAAGAGAGCAAATTGAATTAAATAAAATAATCGAAAGAGAGAGGAAACTAGAAACATCACTAGAGTATCTCAAAACTGACCAAGGTGTAGAGGATGAAATACGAAGCAAGTTCAGAGCCGTTAAGGAAGGTGAGGAGTTAGCCGTAATTCTTGACGATGTTATTGCTACTACAACTGCAACTACTACAGAACAGAATATCGGTTTATGGAACAGGATAATTAATTGGTTTGTGCTATAATATTCTAACTTACAAGCAATAATCAAATAATCAAAATGAAAAATGTAATTATTTATTCAACTCCAACATGCCATTTCTGCCATATGGCCAAGGAATTCTTAACTACTAACAATATTAAGTTCACAGATTACGATGTGGCAACAGATCTAGAGAAGAGAAAGGAAATGGTTGATAAAAGTGGACAAATGGGTGTTCCAGTTATCGATATTGAGGGAGAATTAATGGTCGGCTTCGAACAGGATCGACTTGCCACAGCACTTGGTATAAAGTAGTAATTTATATAATCGAAGGAACTACCTATCTTAGGATAATATTGTATGTGATATAATATAATTATGCCTAAGAAAACCTTAACTAACGCACAAATTAAAGAGATAGTAGATTTACGCCAAACCGGACATTCCCTAACAGAAATTAAACAAAAGACAAAGCGAGCAAATAGTACCATTTTAAAATACATTCAAGATGTAGTAGTTTTACCTGAATACAAAGATATCCTTAAATCAAAACAAGGTGGAAGTAAAGAACGTTCAAGAATAAAATGGGATGAGGCAAAGGAATCTGCAGCTACAATAGTTGGAAAACTTTCTGATCGAGACATAATGATGTTTATGGCTGGTATATATTGGGGAGAAGGAACAAAAAAGGATTTCAACTTAATCAATGGGGACCCATACTTAATTAGAATTTTTATTAATTCTCTTAATTTTTTGGGAGTGAAGAAAGAAGATATAAAATTGAGTTTCAGGGTATTTAATGGAATGAACAAGGATGAAATTATTGATTTTTGGTTAAAATTTCTCGGAATGGATATTGGTCAAGTTACTGGTTGTGAGATTGTAAGAGGAAGTGATAGTAAAAGGCTGATACATGGAATGTGTAGGGTAAGAGTGAGAAAAGGAGGTAAGTACTTTAAACTTATCATGAGTATGATAGACTTCATTAAGCACAACGACAAAATGCCTTCATAGTTCAATGGATAGAACAATTTCGTCCTAAGAAAAAAATCCAGGTTCGATTCCTGGTGGGGGCACAATTATCCTTATTTTAAGCCATTTATTGGCTTACTTGCCATTTCCTATACTTGTGTGCTTGACAAATCTAATAGATATGCTATACTTAGTGCATAAGGTTGATAACTAAATAAATAGATTTTCTTAGAGGAGAATCTGAATCAAGTCAAAGCGACTGATATATCTCTTCTAAGACGACAGATGGATATATCAGTCGCTTTTCGTTATCAACTTTAATAGAAGTACTTTGACAAATAAATAGGAGTAGATGAATACATAAGAAATTATTGTTATTCCTCTTCGCCTAACCGAGTGGATAGCGTAAAACACTTCAAATTCGGTCAGGTTAGAGGGATTGCAAAGCGCAATTCTTAGTCAGTCACCTGGACTTAAACAATATGGTGAGCTAGTCAGCAAGACTTTGGAGAATTCGGAAAATGAACACTACTGTCGACACCTCGGTTACCTCGGTGGCGGTTGAAACCGGTCGGATGATTGGTTGGGCATACTGCGATGCAGGTGCCATAAACGGTCGGGACCTGGTCATCCAGGTCGATGAGTATACAGTACTGGGTTTCACCCAGTGCTGCAAACGCATCGTCATCGCCAGCTGCAAAGCAGGCGAAGTTGGTCAGATCTGGTGTGATGGTGACTTCCATTGGGATTTCGATCCCAACAAGGATGAGGTTGGCTACGCCTACTTCGGCAAGGATGGCTCGGCAAGATTCGCCGAGCAGATCAATGCCAGAAAGGGCATGGTGTGGTCGCCGACGTTCGACGAACCGCCGACGCTCCCTAATCAGGCCAAGGATTGGCCTGGATTGGTTGCTTACATCAACGATCGTCTCGAAAGGGACGATCTCACTGGTGTGGAGCTGGTGATCTCCGCTATGAAGCGGATCATGGAGCTCCGGGTTTGTGGCGTTAATTACCACCAGACTTGCTGGATGTGACTAGTCAAAGGTTGAAATTGTACCTTCAAAAATTTCCTCCGTCACAGAGCAATGTGACACTGTTTCAAGTACAGAATACTTGACGTCTTACAACAGCCGAAAGGCAAAAAGTAAGTCAAGCGGGAGAGGTACGTCAATCCTCTCCCACTTTATTGAATTCATAATCAAGTGATTGTGGATTCATTGAGTAAATTTCATAATCCCCATTAGGCCATTGATCATTATAACTAAATTGAATTAGCAAAAGTGCTGAAAGACGCAAGTCTTTCTCCTCTAAACACTTTTATTGACTTGATTACATGTTATCTTGGTCTGTGGCCTTGTGGGGATTTTGTGTTTTTAATTAGTAACTCTGCACCTTTATTTTTTCTGATATTCTGGTATACTCATTTCCATGAGTCCTGAAGAGCGATCACTTCTTGAAAGAACATATAAAATGGTTGAGGAGAATAACACTATTCTCTTATCAATTCGTCGTAATGCCAGAATTGGCACTGCTATGAAGTTTATTTATTGGGCAGTGATAATAGGACTCTCATTCGGTGCGTATTACTTTATACAGCCAATGATTCAAGCTATTACTGGAGGTGCTCTTGGAAATGGTGATATTAATACAACAGGCAATATCAGTAATATCCAAGACACAGTGAGTCAGATACAAGATTTATTGAAATAAATTCGCCAAAACATTTGCCAAGGTAGCTCAGTTGGTAGAGCATTCCCCTGAAGAGGGAAGGGTCACCAGTTCGATCCTGGTCCTTGGCACCAAAAGCAAAAAACGCACGTGATGTGCGTTTTTTGCTTTTATTATATTGTCTTTACCTTTAACTTAGACTGTCTCTTACGGTCTAGCTTAGGAAGCTTAAGTATCAATAATCCATGCTTCTCAACTGCTTCTGCTTCATCAACATCTATTTCTTCTGGAAGGGTAATAGTTCTTGAGAAGCTACCCCAATACAATTCTCTTATGAAATAATCATCTTCTTTGGCGCTTCTTTCTTCTTCTCTAACACCTCTTATGGTAATAAGGTCTCTAGTAATAGAAATATCTAAGTCTTCTGGATATACACCAGCAATCATAGCCTTAACAACAATCATATCTGCAGTTTGATAGACATCTACAGTTAATTCGCCGTCTTTGTCCTCTTCCTCTTCTTCAATCCATGATGAAGGAGTCTTGGAATTAGAAGTATTCACTTCCTCGGCATCTTCTCGTCTGTCATCCATTCTAATTGTTCCAGTTAGACGTTCAAAAAATGATTTTTTTTCTTTTGGCATACTATTTATGATGTGCTGTTTATATTAATTAACAATCTTTGGCTTAATAGCTTTTACTTCTTCAAAAATAACTAGAAGTATAATTACTGAACACCAAACCCATCCGAAGATCTTCAATGTATTCGCTCCTGTTGCATTAATTATAGACAAATTGAAAGCACTATGCAATGTGACAGCGAGGATAACTCCAAAAATCACTGAAATACTCTTGATAAATAGGTTTTTGTAGAATGAAATTCCAATCATTAGACCGATAGATGCAGATGAAATGATGTGAACAAGGGTAGCTCCAATAAATCTCATATTTCCTGTAATTATTCCTTTTGTAATCTCTCCTGTGCTGAATTGACCGAGTATAAATAGCGTATTCTCCAGCGCAGCGAATCCAAGAGCTACAGTTATGAAATAAATCATAGCATCTATAGGCTCGTCTAAACTCTTGGTGCCAAGCGCAATAACACCAACAGCAAAGAATTTAACTATTTCCTCAACAGTGGCCCATAGTATATATCTAGTAGTTTCTTCATGTACTATATCAGCTATGAATCTCTCAATGAAAATAGCAAAGATAACGACAATCATTCCACCAATAAACGATCCAATAAGTAATGATCTAGGCTCAGGATGGAGATTATCCTCCTTTAGCCAGAACCATAGCCATAATAGGGCAGGAAGTAGTCCTGATAATATGGCATATGCAATAGTTACGAAGTCCATTTCAATATTATACACGATGATAAATATCAAATTTGTATTAGTTGTCTACATATTGACAATCTCCTTATAATATGATAGGGTCAATGGTAGAGCTGGTCATTATGGCTGGCAAAAGATCAACAAAATTCGGCAGAAATTGACTGTTCTATGAAAAAAATCGCAGTTTGGTTCTCAGTGTTGGTGTTCGGATTCTTCGGACTCGGCGCCCTGGCTTTCGAGCCGGTGGTTGTCGATCTGGGAAATTCGGGAAAAGTGGGGGCAAGTCCTCAGTCCTTGGCGCCTGCAAAACATGGACTCATGTCTACTGGCGCTCGCACCAAGTTCGTCGACATCAGGACGTTCGCCTATCTCGGATACATCAAATCCGAGCTGGCGTTTCCTGAGGTTTCCGAAAGGATTCTTACCAATATCAACAGTGGAAGCTTTGCTTCCCATGTTTTGCTGGGTAACACCCTCGAGCCTGATTATCTGATGGTGCCAACGGAATTATCCTCGGGCAATACCACGGTGATCTTCGGAGTGAGTGCTGAATGTGAAGAGGGAATATATCCCTCGGATCTTGTGTTCACTCTCTTCAGCAATGAATTCGATTCCCTGGGCTCGAATCGCTTCGGCAAGGTGGAGTTCTACAATCGTAGTAACTACATCTACTCCGGAACTTCGTTCGCGCAGGTGAATGGAGGACCTCTGATCAAGTCAGGTGAGTGGAAGTCCACCAAGGTCAACCGTTTCATGTTTATTGGCTCGCTGTCTAAGACTGCGAATGCCAATACACAGGCTGATCGGGATAGCATCCGTCGTTGGATGTGGTCCTATCCTAACTTCAGCATCACAGGGACTTGGTCCTTGGTTGAACAGGGAGTTACCATCGCCAGCTCATCCCACACACTCAGTCTTCTGACACCCCCCGAGCTCAAGCTCGGCCTCCATCGTAACGCTCAGAACGGGCAGTACGTACTTCTGGATGTTAGCGGGGATAGGGGACGGGACTTGTTGGTTGAGTTCTCTCCTACGGTCAATGGACCTTGGAGAAGGATCATGATGGGCACCGGCGGTGGTCGCTGGACCATGCCTGTCACTGGTGAGCTCGGAAGTAGCGGAATTTTCCGCGCTTCGTCACTCAAGCCATTCGGCTACTGAAAGTTTCGAGGCTGAACTCACAAATAGCCTCATCGCAAACGCGTGTCCGTCCTAACAAGGATTGGCACGCGTTTTTTGCATTTAACTATTGACTTTTATATCATAGTATAGTATACTACTAAAGTTAT
>CAZOGG010000003.1:0-16593 GCA_964579565.1 uncultured Candidatus Saccharibacteria bacterium
TAAGTACCAAACCAAATGACACCCCTGTTATTTCTGGAACTGTAACTCCAGCTCAGTACCTGGCAGCTAGGACACCACCTGTCTTCAAACCTAATCATACGTTATTACCACTTACTAAATGGTCTTGGCCTTATGGCTTCGATATGAAAGTTGAAATGGCTAATTGGGGATATGCACTTGATCTTGGAGATGCTGATGCAGAATCTGTAGCAAGGTTATCAGATCCTAATAGTGAAATATCTAAATTGATTGCACTAGCCCAACAAAACCCTAGTAAGTATAAACTTTTTGTTGGGATACCTCGTGTTCCAGTCAGCATGATCCCTGCTTCTGTTTATGTTCCTGATTCTTCTGGTAATCCGACATCAGTATTTAGTCCTGAAGCTCCTACAGATGCATTAAATATTATGGCAACATATATAAAGGATAATCTGAAGAAGATAACTGATAAGGCTCCATTATCAATAATACACAATGGAGGTGAAAGATATATGGGTGTTTGTGGTTTCGACTGTGCTTCATGGAAACTCGACCCTAGAGTAATTGCCGCAAGGGGTAATAGATCTTGGGCAGATTATATTTCAAATAAAAAGGCTGATCAAGAATTAGTATTTACTAATGCAGTACGCTCGATATCAAATGCTCCATATATTTGGTATTTTGCTGGCGGAAATCAGAGTCGTGCCAAGTCATGTTCATTCTGGGATATGTGGGATTGGGACTATCGTTATATGAAGGAAATTACCGATTATCCAAATAGTTCAATGTACTATCAGGAAGGTAATACTGGATGGACTGGTCATCTTATGTGGACAGGATGTGTGGGTACAAGTAATAATGACATTCTCTCTCAAGCTTTGAATGCTTATGGCTATGCATCTTCACTTGGTAAACCATTATCGTATAATTGGGTTAATGCTGGTTATGGAAGATTTGGCTTCTCTGATCTTGAGCGTTATTATGGTTTTCTAAAAAGTTATTATGTTGCTGGAATGATTGGTGGTATTGCTGGATATTTCGACTACCCTACGGGTGGATTTAATGCGACATTTGATGCTAGTAATCCACCACATTGGGTAAGACAGATTGAGGCTTTGGGACAGGTTCATGCCGAATTCAGTTATTTAGAGGACGTCATTAGAAATGGGGACCTATTGCCAGGTCCAGATATAAATGATAAAAATCCTGATCAACCTGCATATGAATTTAGAACTGGTTACAATGATACACGAGTCCTTGCACGTAAGATGAAAGGTCAGAAGCGCTGGCTTATTTCTGCATGGGCTGCAGATAATGTATCAAGAAAAGTAAGCGTTGCTATACCAGTTATTGGTACGGTGAGTCTTGATGCTAAACCTGCTGGCAGTCTGTACGATGCTAGAATTGTCAGTGGTAGTTTGGTTCTTACTCAAATCGACAATGGTTCTATGAATCCAACACCCTTAAGCCTGCCAAGTTCACAACCAGATTCTGATAATTCAGTTCCATATGTACCACCTCCAGTAGCCACCACCTACACTCTCTCACTAACAAAATCAGGTACGGGCACAGGTACAGTAACAGGAGGTAGTATCTCATGTGGTACTACTTGTTCACAAACATCTAATTCCGGTACAAGCATCACGCTAGTAGCTACACCATCTACAGGTTCATCATTTACAGGATGGGGAGGATCATGTAGTGGTACAGGAAGTTGTATAGTAAATCTAAACTCAAATATAACAGTTACAGCAACATTTAATCAAACAGTAGTATTAGATACCACTCCACCAGTTATATCTGTAGCAGGATTAAGTAGTAATCTACCATCAGGTACAAATTCAATTGTATTAACTATCACAACTGATGAATCAGCTACATGTAAATGGGGTAAGGTAGCAAATACTACATATACATCTCTACCTAACACATTTACAAAATCAACTAATACTCATACATCAACTATAACTAATCTAGTTACGGGTGTTAATACTGTATACGTAAGATGTCAGGATACTTCTGGTAATATAAATACCACAGATACACCAGTTACAATAACAGTATCAGCTCCACCACCTGTAGTAAATAACCCACCAGTAGTTATACCAGTTGTTGTTCCTCCATCTTCTCCTACTGTATCAGTACCAGCTCAACAAACAACAATTACTATATCTCCCATAGTAGCACCCACGATAGTACAACCTAAACCAATAATTAAACAGAGTACTGTAGTCAAACCAGTAGTAAAACCTAAACCACCAACCACTGCTCCAACTCCAGCTGTAGTCTATAATGATCTAGTATTGGATGGAGGACCATTTGAAGCGTACAAGACACCAACATTTTGGGAGTTGTTTATACAATATCTTAAGGATGTTTGGAATACTGCATTCCAGCTTGCTAGCGGTTCTGTATTAAGAGTATATAATGGATTTATAGAAGTCTTTTAACTTAAATCCATAATGTCTTTTTTATCAAAGTACAGAGTAAAGATTGTATTAATTATACTAATTGTAGTTTCTACATTTTTTGCAAGTTTGGAACCTAAAACTAAATTTAATAAAACCACCGTGATCAATGTTATTGATGGTGACACATTCGAAATTAAGATGAATAATAAAGTTCAAAAGGTCAGAATGCTGGGTATAGATACTCCAGAGACAGTAGATCCAAGGAAGACAGTGCAATGTTTCGGCAAGGAAGCATCAGATAAGACAAAGGAGCTATTGTTAAATAGAGAAGTAACATTAGAAACAGATAAGACTCAGTCAGAGTATGATAAATATGGCAGAATTCTAGCTTATGTAAAAAGGGAAGACGGATTATTTATAAATAAATACTTAATTGAGAATGGATATGCACATGAATATACTTACTATGTTCCATATAAGTTACAAAAGGAATTTAAGAAATTAGAAAAGAATGCAAGGGAAGGAAAAAGGGGTTTGTGGGGTTTACTTTGCTCGCAGGAATAGATAAATATCCTCAAGAGCCTTCACTGCATCACCAGCAGCGATATTGTTCTGATGATATAGTCCATCTGTACAATCTCCAGCAGCCCATATACCCTTAACAGTTGTCATCTGTGTTCTTGGATCTACTACAATATGATTATACTGATCTAATTTAACTAAATCCTTAGCGAAATATGTTGTAGGTAATGATCCAATTTCAACAAAAATTCCTGAAACAGATAATTCTATATCCTTACCAGTGTTGTTGTCTGTATAGACGAAAGCATTAACAAACTTATCTCCTTTAACTTCTTTTGCAATTGCATTTGTAACTATCTTGAGATTTGGATGCTTGGATACTGCTTCTACTGTAATTGGATCTGCACGGAACTTGTCGGATCTGTTAATGATTGTAACTGTCTTACAATATGCTAATAGTTGAGATGCGCTTTCGAAGGCTGCGTTGCCTCCTCCTATTACTACCACATCTTGTCCTGCGAATAATGGACCATCACATGACGCACAATATGTTAATCCCTTATGCTCGAATATATCCGCACCCTTAACCTCGAGCTTTCTTCTGAAGCTTCCTGTTGTTATTAATACGGTCTTAGATTCATAGCTACCTTTGTTTGTTGTTATCTTGAATCCATTATCTGTCTTCTCTATATTCTCACATGATTCACCAACATTGATCTTAACTGAGTCCTTGGAATATGCTCTTAAATGAGATTCAAGACTCTTAGCGAAATCCATTCCGTGGATCTTGATAGTACCAATCCAATTCTCAATTCCTTCTGAGACTGTACTCTGACTATTCCAATCCTTTGTGATAAATAGGGTATTGAGTTCCTTGCGTGCAGCATATACACCCGCTGCAACTCCAGCTGGTCCTCCACCTATAATTGTTAAATCATATAACATCTATTTATTTAAGTTTAGAGCGTCTTAGGAAAGCTGGTACTGCACCCCAATCATCATCGTCCTGTACATCATTCTTAATTTCCTTTCTTTCTTCTACTTTCTCTCTTGCTGGAGCCTGTGTAGGTGTTGATGAAATAGAATTGAAAATCCTACCCTTTGTCTCTTCCTTTGGTTTATTGTCTACTACCGGTGTTGATTGTGTTTGTGCCTTGGTTGTAGAATTATTGTTCTGATTTAAATCTGCTGTATTTGTCTCAGGGAAACCTGCAGCGATAACGGTAATCTTAACCTCATTCTTCTTAAGCTTATCATCTCGAACTGTACCGAATATAACCTTGGCTTGTGGGTCAACTGATTCTGTAATCACCTTGGCTGCGTCTTGGATCTCGAACATTGTTAGGTCCTCACCACCAGCGATAGAGAATAGAACACCCTTTGCACCGTTGATTGATACATCAAGCAATGGGGAATTAATAGCTAGCTTAGCGGCCTCTATAGCTCTATTGTCACCAGAAGCAGAACCAATACCCATAAGAGCTGATCCAGCACTTTCCATAACTGTTCTTATATCTGCGAAGTCTATATTGATAAGTCCTGGTGTTGTTATAAGATCAGAAATACCTTCAACTGCTTGTCTCAGTATCTCATCACACATTGAGAATGCATTCTTGACTGTAGTGTTCTTGTCTATTGTTGATAATAGTCTGTCGTTAGGGATTACAATAATAGCATCAACTTCCTTTCTTAGTTCTTCTAATGCAGATTCACTTATCTTGAGTCTTTGTTGTCCTTCGAAGAAGAAAGGCTTGGTAACAACTGCTACTGTCAGTGCTCCTAATTCCTTGGCAATTCTAGCGACTGTGGGACTTGATCCACTTCCTGTTCCTCCTCCTAGTCCACATGCTACGAATACCATATCTGCACCTTTCAATGCTTCTTGAACTTCTTCCTTTGTCTCCTCAATAGCTCGCTTTCCCATTTCTGGATTCATTCCTGTACCAAGACCACGAGTTAGATTCTTACCAATATGAATTCTCTTCTTGGCTAATGAGTGATGTAGGTCTTGTGCATCTGTGTTTATAGAAATAAAATCAACACCTTTAACCTTAGTCGTTATCATATGATTAACGGCGTTCTTGCCGGAACCTCCGACTCCGATTACTTTAATTCTTGCGAATGCTTCTATTTCAGGTGTGATGTTAGGCATGGACAAATCTTATCAGATACAGAAAATTAGTCAAAACAATTATGGAAGGAATTGCTTAATCCAGATTACTATTCTTTTCCATGCATTACTAAGTACTACTCCACTACTGTCTAATGGCATATCTTCGTCTGCATGTATACCTAGAATACATAATCCATAAGCCACAGCCCATGTGGAATCTTTGTAACTCTGCTTATCTGATAATCCTAGACTTGCTGAACCAATTCTTGATGGTAATCTTAGTGCAATCTTCGCTAAATCCTCAATATTCGATAGTCCTGAACCTCCTCCTGTAATTATTATACCTGCTGGCAATAGTCCATTTCTGCCGATTTTCTTTAAATGGGCTTCAATCAATTCGAATATATCAGAAAGTCTTGCTGAGACTATTTCCTCAAGCTTCTTTCTCGGGTATGAGCTTCCTGTTATTGCTCCTACCTTGATCTGTTCTGCTTCTTCAAGCGGAACCTTAAGTCCTAATGCTATGTCGTTTGTAATATCTGTTGAGCCAATAGGGAATATCTCCAGCGATACTGGTATATTATTCTCAAACACTGCTATTGATACTGTCTCTGCACCGATATTTGCAAGTACACATCCTGCTATCTTCTGAGCCTTTGTAAGGGTCACCAAGCTCGCCGCTATTGGTGAGGCCATAACATCTTGAACACTTATACCAGCCTCCTCTACGGCTTGAATTATGTCATTTAGATGATGTTCTAATGAAGTTATATAAAGAGTTTTGACCTCTAATTTATTTCCTTTCATTCCTTCTGGTTTGCCCAATGCAATCCTTCCATCTATTTTGAAATGAAGGGGAATAGAGTGTATTATCTTTTTGTTTAATGATGCTGCAGGTGGAATATCTTTCTCGCATTGTTCTTGAGCTTTCTTTATATCTAATGCTGTGATTTCGGAATCAGCTCTTGTTATTATTACTGAGCTTGTTGATGTGATGCTTGATAGCCCAATTCCTCCAATTGATATAAATGCTTTCTTGACCCTAACTCCTGATCGCTTCTCTGCTTCTGATACTGCTTTCTTTATGCTTTCTACTGCATCTTGAATATTAACAATGTATCCATGTCTCAAACCACGAGACTCTGCAGAGCCCACTCCAATTATCTTGGGGAATCCCTTTTCGCTTTTTTCTCTGGAATCAGAAATAACCACCTTGATGTGGTATGTTCCAATATCAATTCCAGTTATTATTGTGTTAGACATCGAGACAGAGAAGTCAGATGCCGAATTGTTTTCGGAAACGTGCTTCTATACTCTCCATTGTACTACCATGATCGAATCCTTTCAAATGCACTAAACCGTGGATAAATAGGAAAGCGAAAAAATTCTCATAATCTCGGTCAAATTTCTTGGCTTCTAATTTCGTCATTTCTGGATTAATATAAATTTCTCCGAAATCATCAGAAAGAGGGAAGCTTAATATATCTGTAGGTTTATTTATGTCTCTATATTCTTTATTTAGTTTCTGTATTTCCTTTTTGCCCACAATTATAAATGATAGTTCATATTTCTTTCCTAATACAGCGTCTTTCATATCGGCAAAAGCCAAGCGAGGTAGCTTGGCTTTTGTGGTGTTTGTAATATTAAATGTAATATTTGACATTACTTAGAGAATCGAGATGTTTTCTCTTGCATTTTGCCCATTTTAATCAGTTCTTGAATTTCAGTCTTTCTTGCGATTGACTTTAGGGTCTTCATCTTTGTCTTGTAATGAGAAAGACCTCTCTGATTATATCTTAGGCTTCGAACTCGAGGTAGTATTCCTGAACCTTGTACCTTCTTAGTAAATCTTCGAAGTGTACCCATACTATTCTCGGTTCCGTTTCTTGTGATTTCTACATTTATCATAGGCTTAGAATAATATCATAAGACTTATTATTTCTCAAGCTTTTTCATATACTTAGGTAATTCACTCAATTGTACTATTTCTTGAGCATGTGTATCCATATCTCTGACTATAGCACTCTTCTCCATTGCCTCTTTCTTACCCATTATTATGGAATAGGGTATATTCTTCCTTTCAACCATTGATACCTGAGCACCTAGTCTGTCTTTTGCTAGGGATAACAGCAAGGGAATCTTTACATTTCTTAGGCTTTCTATGACACCAAGACTAAGAAGCTTGGATTCGAAGCCCAATTGAACAAACGAAGCGGATGGTCTCTTGAATTTCTTAACTTCCTTTCTTAATTCTGCTTTTGAACCCTTTATTAATATTGAAATACCAACTCCTTGTATTTCTTTCTTGATTCCAACTTTCTTTGATAATCCATCATATCTAACTCCAACAGCTAGTACTCTCTGAGACTTGGGCTTCTTGTCATAGTTCAAGTCTATTATGGTAAATATTGTCTCTGTACAGTATTTGCGATTACCTATTAGACTATTGTTGATTCTGTATGGAATACCAAGTGATTCTAGATACTCCAATACTTCTTGGAAATGAATTCTGCTTTGTTCTGACAAGAAATCCATGGATTTCGGAGCGGAATCGTTAATCTTTTTGCATTTGTCATTCTGACAACTTAGAAGTTCGAAAGGATCCTTCTTCAGTAACTGTCTGCATTCTGCATGCATATCATTCATATTCTTTTTGTAGTGACTTGTTAGGTCTCTAGTGAATTTGTTTATTGATTCACGGTCTCCTATGCTGTTTATTTCAATTCCTATATTCTCGTATCCCTCTTCATTTAACATTGCCTTGGCTGTCTGTACCAATGTCGCCTCTGCAATACTTCTTGAATGTCCAAGTATTTCTAGATCACAGTATCTATTGTAGGATGCGCCTTTCTTGATAGATCCTCTGAATGGTTCCTTGAAATAGAGCATAATTGGCTGACTCTTGGTATGCATTTCTTCTTCCGTATACTGTCTTAATAGTGCAATCTTCTCCTCTACATGTAATGGTAATTCCTTCTTGTCATTATCATTCTCTTCAATCGAATCTCCTTCAAGTAAATTCTTGGCATTATCAAGATCAACCTTTTTAATATCAGGACTTTTGTGTGGTTCAAATCCATAATACAGAGCTACTTCTCCGATTTTATCTAGATTATCATAAGAAATAAATTTCTGTTCAGAATTTGTTTTGTTTGTATTTGCCATAAAATCTATATTCCTGGAAATATTGAAGCAGTTGAAATTGGGAACAGTCTCAATACCGGTCTTCCTACGACTAAGTCACTTTCAAGTGGTCCCCAAGTTCTAGAATCAGAACTTTCTGGTCTATTGTCTCCCATGACGAAGTATTCAGTGGGTGATAACTTGATTTCGAATGTGTCAGATGTTCGATGATTCTGGGTTATATACTTCTCATCTAGCTGGAAACCATCTGGATTGTCAGTATTCTTGATTGTAACCTTACCTGTATTCATAACTAATGTCTCATTTGGTAGTCCTATCACTCTCTTAATGAAATACACACTTGGATTCATAGGATTTTTGAGAATTATTACATCTCCTCGTCTCGGATTATTCAAATGATATGTTAATTGATCAACTATTAGATATTGTCCTGATTTGAAAGTTGGATCCATTGATGCTCCGCTTACTATGAATGGTTGTGCTATATATGTTCTTACTGGGATTATAATAACTAGAGCTATTATAATGAATTTTAAAATTTCTTTTAGAAAATTTTCTTGTTTTGGAATATTTTCAGGATTCATTGAGACAATTGTATTATGGATATTCATTTGACACAAGATTTGTGTCTGTGGCACACTAGTGTTATGGCATACATAATCGCAGGTTTAGGAAATCCAGGTCAAGAATACGAAAATACAAGACATAATACTGGTAGAGTCATTTTGAATTTCATTAAAAATGAATTTTCTGGTGATGATTTCGCTTTCGAAAAGAAATTAAATGCATTATCTTCTGAAATTAAAATTGGAAAAGAGAAAATAAAGCTAATTGAGCCTGAAACTTTCATGAATAATTCAGGCAAGAGTGTTGCATATCTTGTTAAAAGCATTAAAGCTGCTGAGAAATTGATAGTTATTTACGATGATTTCAATTTACCTTTGGGAAAGATAAGAATTTCATACAATAGAAGTTCAGGAGGACATAATGGTCTTGAATCTATAATTAAATCCATAAAAACTGAGGCTTTCGTAAGAATCAGAATTGGTGTTGCACCTGAGAATTCCAAGGGTCTAGCTAAAGTTCCACATGGTGATGATAAAATTGAGAAATTTATTCTAGGTAAATTTAAAGAAGATGAAATGAAAGTTCTAAAGAAGATTTCCAAGACAATTTGCGAAGCTGTAGAGGTTCTTGTTAAAGAGGGAAGGGATAAGGCAATGAGTATATATAATGCTGGGTAAATTGTGTTAGAATTGATATAAATATATGAGGAAAATAATTATTAAAGAAGGGCCTTTGGTCTTCTTGAGAAATGTTTTGGTCATGGAAATTGTGGCTTTTATTTTCTTTGTTAGTATTTCATATCTTGGAAACTATGAACAGTTTTTTCGTCATCTAAAAATCACTGACTATATCAGGTATGATCTATTTGTAATTTTGCTATTCTCAGCTTTCCAAGCTGGTTACATCATTATTCTCTTCATTGATTGGTATTTCTCTTATTTTGAAATAACAGATAAGGAGATAGTTAGGAAATCAGGTATATTTTTCCGTAGGAGGAAATCCGTTAATCTTTTCGACGTTGCTTCTGTTGAAATATATCAAAGTCCTGTAAGTAGAATGATGCAACATGCCACAATTATTCTCGAACACAATAATTCCAGATTGACCAAGATAAAAAATGTTTCAAATTTCGACGAATATGTGCACATTATTAAGCAAATGGTACACAGTTCATCAGGTAAAGTTCTAACAAGAGATCCTAGAGTTCTGATTGAAGAAGGTGAGGGATTGTTTGTTGAATTCAAGGAAACACTTAGAAATGACATAAGAAAGGGCGAAGTTAGTAAAGAATTAGAGAGAGTAGTAATGAAAACAATAGTTGGATTCCTCAATACTTCTGGTGGAACACTGATAATCGGAGTAAGTGATGAGGGATTGGTAAAGGGTCTGGAAAGTGACTACAAAACATTACCCAAGAAGAATCGCGATGGACTCGAGAACCATATCAGTATGCTAATAAAGACTACTATAGGTTTACATTTTGCAAAGTATATAAATGTTAAATTTGAAAAGATTGATGACAAGGATATTTGTCTTATAACAGTATTGGAAAGCCATAAACCCGCATATCTAAAAGATGGTGATAAGAAAGAAGAATTCTTCGTCCGAGTAGGTAATTCTACACAGCCATTCTCAATGAGCGAGGCTTCAGAATATATAAAGACTAAGTGGGGGTAGGGGGGATTGGACAAGTATTGACTTTTGTAGTGTAATGTGATACCATTTTACATGGTTCTTTGAGTCAACAATCAACGAAGGGATTACTATGACACTGCGTGAAATATCCGCTATTGTGTCATCGTTTCTTGTAATCGTTGGCACAATTTGGTACATCTATCTTGCCTTGTCGGGTAAGAAGGTGAAGCCGGTCCTGGCAGCTTGGATCGTTAACAGTGTGGCTACGATACTCTCGTTTGCTACTTACTGGACAGCGCCCAAGCACAGTTTCGTGAGTAATGCGTACAACGCTACGAGTATACTCACGATCAATGCCATTCTTGTTGCAGCACTAATACTGATGCGACGAGAAAAGAAAGGTCTGAGTTTCAGTACATTCCAGATAAAGTGCTTATGGTGCTCCGTTCTGATTACGATCTTCTGGGTCGTACTCGTGTGGGGCTTCCATGGCACAGGAATAGTTCCGAACATCTTGATGCAAGTCATGATGCTCATCGGATACTTCGTCATAATTGAAAAGTTGTGGCGAGCGACTACAAATACAGAATCTCTCTTTACGTGGTGGTGTATCGTCCTAGCTTCATTAGCTGGAATGATAACCGCCGACATGAGTCATGATTGGCTTGCTTCAATCTTTGCCGGGAGGACCTTTATAGGTTCACTAGCGATAGTTGCTCTTGCCCATAGGGCAGAACGAAGAAGTTCAATTTGACCCGCAGCGCAGGAAAGACCTGTCGCAGCGGGTTTTTTCTTTTTTTAAGACATAAAAAATATTTTTTTCAATCTTGTTTTGCTTTTTCCACATGATATTATTTAAATAATATTTACTCTTAATAATTAATTTAAATAAAATCATGAATAAAGAAATTAAAATTGCAATTTTTGATGGGAAGGGAATAAGGAAGCATTGGGATGCGAAAAAAGAACTATGGTATTTCGCAGTAGTTGATGTAATATCTGTACTTACTCAAAGTGATAATCCACAGGTTTATTGGAGAGTACTGAAAAAACGTTTAATTGACGAGGGTTCAAATGAAACCGTTACAAAATGTAACGGTTTGAAAATGGAAGCACCAGACGGCAAAATGCGAGAAACAGACGTTGCTGACACGGAAACTCTACTTCGTCTTATACAATCAATACCATCTCCAAATGCAGAACCATTCAAGCTCTGGCTTGCGAAGGTTGGATATGAAAGACTTGAAGAAACAGCAGATCCAGAATTGGCTATTAATCGTGCACTGAAGACATATTTACAAAAGGGTTATAGCCAATCATGGATAAATCAACGATTAAAAAGTATAGAAATTAGAAAAGACTTAACTGATGAATGGGAGAAGAGAGGAGTTAAAGAAGGAGCTGAATTTGCAATATTAACAAATGAAATTACAAAAGCTTGGACAGGACTTACTACAAAAGAATACAAGAATCTCAAAGGACTTAAGAAAGAGAGTTTGCGAGATAATATGACAAACCTTGAACTAGTATTAAATATGTTAGCAGAAGCTTCTACAACAGCCATATCTAATAAGGAGGAGCCAAAGGATTTTGAAGAGAATAAAAAAGTTTCAAAAGAGGGTGGAAACGTTGCTGGAGTAGCTCGAAAGATGCTTGAAGAAAAGGTTGGCAAAAAGGTAATTAGCAATGAGAGATTCATTCCTAATTCAGAGAGAAAGTCATTAAAATAGGAAATAAAGACTTATTAATAATAAAATACAATCATGAAAGAAAAGCAAAAATTACTTTTGTATCTCAACAAATTGGAAGCAACAGAAGCTGATGGCTGGGAAAATTCAAAAAGGAATAGTTGTTGTCCTGGAGATGATTGGGCGGATGGATATAATGCAGCGGTCAAGGATATTACTAAATTTTTGAAAAAGTTACAGACAACTAAATAGACCTTATTTTAGGTATATCTTGCACTATGGACATCTATTGACTTTTGTATTGTAATGTGCTACATTTGCAAACAGTAAGCACACGCTGGTTGAAATACCAGCACAAAAACCAACAAACAGAAGTAGATTTATAACATGGCAACCATTGGCACACTTTCTTCCGAACAGGAGAAAATCGACGAACAGGCAGTCGTTCATCTCGTTCGTGGCAAATACTATGACTTCGAGCCACCAGTTGAGGCAACAGGTATTCCCACTGGCGGACCGAACACATGTCCCAGGTCGGAACTTGAAAAGGTCCTAACCTTCCCGAGGGGCTGGTATATTGGATACGTGAACAAAAAGCACGTTTTCCAAGGCAAGCCCATGAACGACCCTCGGACCATTCCTGTTCCGGCGGGTTACGGTTACGATGACATGGATGAGCAAGAAATTGCCGAGCTGGTCGAACCTATCCGAGACTGCTATTTCCATGTGGCTTTCCTTGGTGGTTCAGCAGCAATTCTTTCTAGCAACCAACAATCAGACTGAATCAACCTCGGAGATAGGTTTTATCTCCCCCCCCAGCAATTCAGCTTGGGGGTTTGTTATTTATAAAACCAAAGAAGTGAATTGTCCGAGAAAATGGGACCATTGAAAATGGAGGCACCAAATGGCAAAATGCGAGAAACATATGTTGCCACATAGAGACTTTACCTTGTCTCCATTTCAGTTGACACAGAATAATTTCTGATATATCAATATAGTAGAAGGAGACATTTGCTATGAATACAGTAAGCACAAGTTCTTCGGGGTATATTGAACACAGGGGCAACTATTCTGTTGTCTTAACCCAGACAGCAAATAAGGGTATTGTTCCAAGCACTGTCACTGTAGATGGTAACGTTCTTCGGGTTAAGAATGGTATAGTCGAGCAAGGAGTGGCGGGATTCAATTTTTCATCCGGAGGAGAAACATACTTCTTCGGGTACTCTGATATCAAAGTGATTCGAGATAGTTGGGGTAACCAACTTTGGGTTAATGTGGATCCTTGAGGATAAAGATTTGCAAGTATATGCCACTCAGAAGGCCACTGACCTCTGAGTGGCTTTCTTTTATGATTAAGCAAATACTTCTTTTTCTAAATCTATTATTCTAGGTCTATGATCATGAAGTACTATATCTTCAGTATTCTTAGCTCTAACCTCATATGAACCTATAAGATTCAAAATAGGTTTAATATCACTTTTTGTGGCCATATCAGAAATATCATGTACAGTTACCATATCGCTTATATAGTCCTTTGTAACCATATTATCCATATCAGATTTAACAACCATATTATCTTTAATCCAATCTACGTCCTTTGTATTCTTGGCGGTACTAATTGCTAAAATTTCAATATCATTTTTAATTTCACCAATGTCATCTTTAATAAGCTTAAATCCACTGTCTAATTTCCTATCTAAATTTATAATGCTATCTTTTAGTTGAGTAATGTAATTTGGTTCAGTTTCATTCATATTTGTATATTGATTAAAATTTATAATTAGTTTTGTAATTTACAAATTATAAATCAATCGACACGATAAGTGCAAATATTTTAGTAGTTAAGACACAGAATAAAATTATTACAAATCCTTCCTTCCTGCCTTTGCTCTGTCTGTACTTGTTAGAAACTTCTTTCTCAATCTCACACTCTTAGGAGTAATCTCTAGATATTCATCTTCACGCATTGTTTCTAGACCCTTCTCAACATCAATCTTCCATGGAGGTGTTAGCATGATGTGCTCATCATTACCTGAAGATCGCATGTTAGACATAGCCTTACCTTTACATGGATTAACTTCCATTTCATCACCCTTTGATGTATCTCCGACAACCATACCTTCATAGACCTCAGTAGTTGGTTCAATAAATATTCTTCCTCTTTCTTGTAGATTCCATAATGCGAAAGCTAGAGCCTTACCAGTCATCATAGATGTCATTGATCCAGTATTATGCTTCTCAATTGAGCCTGCATATGGTTTGAAATCAATAAATCGACTTGCGAGAATTCCATTTCCCTTGGTATCTATAACGAAAGCACCTCTGTAGCCTAGTAGACCTCTAGTAGGAATTTCGAAAAGCATACGAGTAATGCCGTCCTTTGTCTTCATATCAGTCATTGTGGCCTTTCTCTTGCCTAATTTCTCAATGATTGAACCGGTGAATTCGTCTGGAGTATCGATTGTTAATTCCTCGAATGGCTCACTCTTAACACCCTCAATGTCTTTGATAATAACTTGTGGTTGTGATACTTGAAGTTCATAACCCTCTCGTCTCATATTCTCAAGTAGAACGGCGATGTGTAATTCTCCACGACCAAAAACTGTATAGAATTCATTTGAATTAAAATCTACTTTAAGTCCTACGTTTATTTCCAATTCTTTCTCTAATCTTTCTCGAATCTGTCTTCCTGTTACGAATTTACCTTCTCGTCCTGCGAATGGGGAATTGTTAACAAGGAAATTAAGGGAAATTGTAGGCTCATCAATCTTGATAGCTGGTAATGCTGGTGTATCTGCATTGTCAGTCAATGTCTCACCAATATAAATCTGAGGGAATCCAGCAATTGTTACTATGTCACCTGCACTAGCTTCTTGTATTTCAACTCTCTTCTTACCTTCGAATGTAAATAGCTTAGTAACTCTTCCAGAATTAACTGTTCCGTCTATCTTCTTCTCATATACTGTTTGGCCTGTCTTGATAGTACCATCATAAATTCTTCCAATAGCTAATCGGCCAAGGAAATTATCGTATCCAAGATTGAAAGTTTGAACTGTTAATGGTGCAGTTGCACTGTGATTCTGATTTGCTGGTGGAACATGCTCAAGAATCATGTCTAAAAGGGGAGTAAGATCCTTCCTTGCATCATCTAATTTCCTCATAGCAACTCCTTCTCTACCTATAGCATAAATAGTTGGGAAATCTAGTTGAGAGTCATTGGCTCCTAATTCCATGAATAGCTCTAGAACCATTTCGTGACAATTAGCTGGATTCGCAGCTGGCTTGTCTATTTTGTTGATTATTACAATAGGTTTTAGTCCTAATTCTAGTGACTTCTTAAGTACGAATCGTGTCTGTGGCATAGGTCCTTCCTGAGCATCCACAACAAGTAGCACAGTATCAATAGATCTTAGAACTCTCTCTACCTCTGAGCCGAAATCAGCGTGACCTGGTGTGTCCACTATGTTTATCTTGGTACCTTTGTACTCTATAGATGTATTCTTGGCATAAATAGTAATACCTCTTTCTTGCTCAAGGGCATTAGAGTCCATTGTCCCATCTTCACCATGACCACATTGAGTCATTATGGCGTCTGTAAGGGTTGTCTTGCCATGGTCCACATGGGCTATGATCGCTATGTTTCGTATATCCATATAAGTTGTTTGAGAGACAATTAAAGCATAAAAATAATATAAAAGTCAAATGCTATTGGATCTTAAATAAAAATCAGGCGATGCGCTCCCGTTAGGGAGGCACCGCCTGTGATTAGAGACTTGTAGCAACTACGCACAGTACCTGCTGTGCAAGATCCTCAAGTTCCATATTGCCGTCGATCGTGATGACACGTGCTCCGATTTCTTGCACCCGATTAATAACGGGCCCAGTGCTGTTTTGGTGTAATCTGTACCTGTCGTCAAAGGCAGAGTCATCAGTCCTGGGTGTAGCGCCATTTCTTTTGATCCGCGCGCTATGTCTTCTGTGGCACGTATCATAGCTCGCGTGGATGTTACAGAAGATGTCGCCAGGACCGAAGAGTCCACGGCTGTTGAGTGTGGTCGCTTGATACACTGATCGGATTACTCCATCTAACACCAACAAACTCTTATCCGCATGCATCTTGATTTTCGGTTCTGCGTGATAGAGAACCACAAGACCCGGGATAAGATTTCCCGCATCCATGAAACCACCATACAATTTGTTGAAGTTAGGATCCTGAGACCTCATATCTCTGAAAATCCCCCCCATGCTGACTTGGGGAATATCAGGGTGGCATTCCTTGATCCTTGATCCAGTAAAACCCTTACCAACACACGTTGGGCCAAAAAGAAAGATCTGTCTTCCCGGCCTGATTGAATTCATGACCATTAGTGCTCCTCATACACTGATAGTTGATGTCGATATATCCCTCGTCGCTTCAGCGAAGGGGTAGTGAACTGAGTCCAGAAAAATATTACCACAAAAATCTTGAATAGCAAGGCTCAATCGAATTTCCTCATATTAGTAGAATTTTATCCCCAATCTTCATTAAATCTTA
>CAZOGG010000004.1:0-15781 GCA_964579565.1 uncultured Candidatus Saccharibacteria bacterium
TCCACGTTCAAAAAACGGCAAAAGGGTGAGTAACCACTCGGTGAAAACAATCAACCTTTTGTAAATTAAGTGTTAATTAGGTTAATTATTAATGTTTGTTAAATAAATAAAGAATGCCAACAATAAACCAGCTTATTAAAAGTGGCAGAAAGACTTTCATCAGAAAGACAAAGTCAATCGCCCTTACAAGAAGTTTCAATACAATTAAGAATCGTCCTAACTTTTTCCCATCACCATTCAAGAGAGGTGTATGTATAAAGGTTACAACAAAGACTCCAAAGAAGCCTAACTCAGCTATCCGAAAGATTGCCCGAGTAAGACTATCAAATGGTATGGAAGTTACAGCTTACATTCCTGGAGAAGGACACAATCTACAAGAACACTCAGTGGTTCTTCTAAGAGGTGGTCGTGTAAAGGACGTAGGTCTAAGATACACAGTAGTTAGAGGAGTATTGGATGCTGCAGGAGTAGAGAAGAGACGAAAGGGTCGAAGTCAATACGGAAACAAGAGACCAAAGGCTGCTAAGGTTTAATCTTAATAACAAAATATCATGAGAAGAAAAATAAAGAATAAATATCCAGTTAAGCCAGAACCAGTATTCGAAAGTCTAAAGGTGGCTAAACTAATAAACTACGTTATGGACTCTGGAAAGAAGAGTACAGCTAGAAAGGTGGTTTATGATTGTTTCGACCTATTAAAGGTAAAGGCAAAGGTTGAGAATCCTATTGAAGTATTCGAAACTGCGCTTAAGAACACTGCACCAGCTATGGAAGTTCGATCAAGAAGAGTTGGAGGTGCTAACTATCAGGTTCCAAGAGAAGTAAGACCAGAAAGACAGAGATATTTATCAATGAAATGGATTGTCGAGGCTGCAAGATCAAAGAAAGGTAAGCCAATGGCTGAGAAATTAGCTGATGAGATTATTTCTGCATCAAAGAACGAGGGTGAAGCAGTTAAGAAGAGAGAGAATACTCATAAGATGGCTGAGGCTAACAAGGCATTCGCGCACTTTGCTTGGTAATTGGTTCGATTCTATTTTATTAATTAAATAATTTTTGTATTTTATGCA
This sequence comes from uncultured Candidatus Saccharibacteria bacterium, assembly GCA_964579565.1. Lineage (GTDB taxonomy): Bacteria > Patescibacteriota > Minisyncoccia > Phycocordibacterales > PALSA-1337 > CAIOGI01. Next base: position 1,071 of record CAZOGG010000004.1, read on the forward strand.
AAGAGACTACCCATTAGAGAAAGTTCGTAATTTCGGTATCATTGCCCACATTGACGCAGGTAAGACTACTACTTCAGAGCGAATTCTGTATTACACAGGAATGATTCACAAAATCGGTGAGGTTCATGACGGTGAGACAACTACAGACTGGATGGAACAGGAAAGAGAGCGAGGTATTACTATTACCGCGGCTGCTATTACTTGTTTCTGGAATCCTTCATATATGCCTAAGGATGATGTTTCAAAGAAGGTAAGATTTAACGTTATCGACACACCAGGTCACATTGACTTCACAGTAGAGGTTAAGAGATCACTAAGAGTTCTAGACGGTGCTGTTGTGGTGTTCGACGGAGTTGCTGGAGTAGAGCCACAATCAGAGACAAACTGGAGATATGCAGATGAGAGTAATGTGCCAAGACTATGCTTTATTAACAAAATGGACAGAATGGGTGCGTCATTTGAGAGATCATATCAATCAATACTTGATAGATTGAACAAGAGAGCAGTTAGATTCCAAATTCCAATAGGAACAGAAGGAGATCATATCGGAGTTATAGATCTATTGAAGATGAAGGCTTACTATTTCGAAGGAGAGAAGGGTATTAATATTATAGAGAAGGAAATTCCTGAGAATCTACTTGCTGATGCCAAGAAATACCATGCAGAATTGATAGAGAAATGTGTAGAGCACAATGATGTTCTTATGCAACAGTATCTTGATGGAAAGGAAATTCCACTAGATGTTCTAAAGGCCGAAATTAGAAAATTAGTTATTGATAATAAGATTTTCCCTGTATTTACAGGTTCTGCATTGAAGAATGTTGGAGTTCAGTTAGTTCTAGATGCTGTGGTTGACTATCTACCAGCACCAACTGATATTAAGGCTGTTAAAGGAACAGATCCTAATACAGGAGATGAGATATTCAGAGGACCATCAGATGAAGAGCCATTCGCTGCTCTAGCATTCAAGCTCCAGAACGATCCATTCGTAGGCCAATTAACATTCTTCCGAGTATATTCTGGAACAATTGAGGCTGGAACATATATTTATAACTCAACAACAGGCAAGAAAGAGAGACTTGGTCGTATCGTACGACTACAAGCTGATAAGAGAGAGGAGGTGAAGAAAGTCTTCGCAGGAGAAATCGCAGCTGCAGTAGGTCTTAAGGATGCACTAACATCTCATACTTTCTGTGATGAGAATCAACCAATAATTCTAGAAGCTATCAAGTTCCTAGAGCCAGTGGTATCTCTAAGAGTAGAGCCAAAGACAAAGGCAGATCAAGAGAAAATGGGTATGGCGCTTAGAAAGCTAGCAAATGAAGATCCAACATTCAAGATTACATCAAACAGTGAGACAGGCGAGACAATTATCTCAGGTATGGGTGAGCTACATCTAGATATCATGGTTGATCGTATGAAGAGAGAGTTCGGTGTTGAGACAAATGTCGGTAAGCCACAAGTAGCATATAGAGAGACAATACTTGGTGAGGCAGAAGCTGAACACAAGTACATCAAGCAATCAGGAGGTAAGGGTCAATACGGTCACGTAAAGATCACTATCAAGCCTATGGAGAAGCTTGTAGAGGGTGAGAAGGTGGCAAAGAATGTAAGTAGATATGATGATTTCGAATTCATCAACTCAATTAAGGGAGGAGTTATTCCACAAGAGTTCATCCCAGCGGTAGAGAAGGGAGTACACGAAGCTATGGATAGAGGAATTGTGGCAGGATTCAGAATGGTAAATGTAAGTTGTGAATTGACATTCGGTTCATATCACGATGTGGACTCATCAGAAATCGCTTACAAGATTGCTGGATCTCAAGCTTTCCAAGAGGCCGCAAAGAGAGCAAAGCCAGTTATTCTTGAGCCAATAATGAAGCTCGAAGTTCTTTTCCCTGATAAGTTCATGGGAGATGTAACAGGAAGTATCTCATCAAAGAGAGGAACAATAGAGGAAATGACAGAAAGAGGCCAAGCAAAGGTTTTACATGCCATGGTTCCACTATCAGAAATGTTCGGATATACAACTCAATTAAGATCAATGACATCAGGACAGGGCTCAGCAACAATGGAATTTGATCATTATGAAGTAGTTCCAAAGAACGTTGAGGCATCAATAGTAGAAGCAAGGAAATAGTATGTGTTATAATCTTATAATTATTAAATTATAAGAAAATAAAATTATGTTCGGTAATCATCTTAAGCATGTCCTTGTTCTTACTTTGTTGGCAGGTATAGCATATTCATTACCTCAAGTTAGGGAAGGGCTATCAGAATCATTCTCAAGTATTTATTCAAGTCCCAACCAAGCAACAGTTATAGATTCAGCCTATATTCCAGAAGAAGTTCAGTATGTGGAACTATTACCGGACACACTGGATAACTAGATTTCTATTAAATTAAGTTCGGAGTTATAATAAAGACCAGTTAAGCTGGTTTTTATTATTTATTATTTAATTTATGAAAAATATTATTAAGTTCTCGATTTCAATTTTTGTAGTTTGTGCTTTTGTATTTGGTTTGGGAACACAAGTGACGAATGCGCAGGCAAATTCAAAGCCGATTCCAGATTTAAGTAAAAAGCAAAATATAAAATTAGGAAATGAAGGTATATATGGCTATATAAGTAATAATACTTTTAGATATAACGAGAATCAAACAACAACTAGTTCATCCGAAGGAGATTCAGAAAACAGTTTTGAGTTTCGATCAAAAAAGGGAAATAGTACAGACCAGCCAAATATGGAGTATTTCAGTGTTTATAGAGGTATGGCTCCCACAAAACAGAAGGCATATGGGGTAATTGGAACTGAAACTGAGTGTGATATTCAGACTAAGGATGGCAAAAAGACATCCAAGGTTATAGTAACTCAAAAAACTTATGATTTTGAGAATAAGGTTATAAATACACAGGTTGGAGATGAGGCGAATAAGTCATGTGCCTCATTGGATGTTTGGAGTTTGTTTGATATAGAGAGAAACGTAACTAGTAGCAATGGTGTCTTCGATGAGAAGCTTGTTAGTCAGGACAGTGTATACAAAAGTAGGAGAATGATTAGTGGTGTAGAATCAACATATAATCTAAGTTTACTTACATCAACTAATGCAAAGGGGAAATTAATTAATCCAGAAGTAAAGGGAGTATACACTGTAGGTATACCTCTAAGTGGAAATGCAATAATTAGGGATCAGGAGGATAAGTCTAATATTTCACTGAAGACAGGACGAGCCTTGTTGTGCGATGAGTTATTTGTTAACGGATTCTCTGCAGTTAAATATAGTTCTGTAAGAGATTATTGTATTGCATATGTTGAAATACCAAGTGCAAATGTAACTTTCAGTGATAATGGTAGATCTCTATCTACTACTTTAAATGTCACTTCGTCATCAAAATTAGCAAATATAAAGTTAGGATTACCTAGTTTGGTATGGAATGGTTCTGTTGAGCAAGTTGCGTCATTATCATTTACTCCATATATTAATCAAAGTAATAGTGGCTCTGCTATAAATCAAGCGTCAAATATAAACCCAACTCCAAATGCTTCACCAGAAGAATTAAAGTCGGTAGTCGATAATAGACCAGTATTCGCTGCTTCTTCTGCTGGCGGTGAGGCATCATCTTCATACTCTAATATAGACACCCCATGTTTCACTTTCAACAACGATCTTTCCTATGGATCTGAAAGCAAGGATGTTGACTATCTAATGAAGGTATTGATTAAAGAGGGAATAGTAAGAAATCCAAATAATTTAACTATAAAAGCAGAGAGATTCGACGAGTCAGTTATTACTGCTGTAGTAGCATTTCAGGGTAAATATGGAATTCCACAAACTGGCTATGTTGGACCAATTACAAGAGCTAAGTTGAATGCTCTATATGGTAATTGTAATCAGCAAGAGAATGTCTCAGCTACACTTAAGGTAGTAAGTCCAAATAATGAGTTATATCAAGTAGGTTCAAGAGTTCCTATAGTATGGAATTATAATGGTAATCTAAAGGGATTAACAATAGATATAATGACAGCAGATGGTCAGAAGACTCTAGTATCACAGTCATATAATGAGAATCCTGGAAGATATTCTTTCTTAGTTGCTACAGGAACACCACAGGGTAAGTATATGGTTAGAGTAAGAACATCTAACTACTCTGCAAGTAATTATTTCTATGTGGGGAAGATTAATGAGCCAGTATTTACTCTTATCTCCCAATCAATAACAACAAATGGTGCACCTCAGACAAGCGGTAGAAATAACATAAGTACATCGACCATGACTGCAGACTTCACCTTTAGAGTTGATGCTTTCGGAGGTGATGTACTGATACCGCGGGATGGGGATTCATTAAATAATACATTTGATTTCAGTGTCTATCGTAATGGTAAGGTAACACCAATTTCATCAAGATATAGTATAGATAGTGCAGATGCAAATAAATTGATTAAGCAAGGTAGTTCAGGAATAGTAAAGGTTTCATTTAAAATGCAGGGCCGTTCATCAAATGGTGCAGCTCTTACAGAAGGTATCTGCAGTGTTGGTTTGTCAGGAATTAAGTGGCAATATAATTCTAATAAGGGCATAACTAACAAAGAAAATGTTGATTGGAAGACAACTGGTGTTATGTTCGAATGCGGAAGTAATTCACTAACAATTCCTTATAATAATTCTACTGCATCAACCACAACAAGAATCGGCTCAATAAAAATCTCAAACCCAACTGGTGGAGAGAATTATAATATTGGCGATACAGTAACAGTGAACTGGTCAACATCTAACTACACTGGAGAATACATGTCCCTACTCTTAAGAAGGAAAGACACTTTCGCTGGTGCCCCAGAAAATTCTGGTGCTCAGGCTCAGAGAGTTCCAAATACAGGTTCATATAAGATGAAAATCGGAAATATTGGAGATTCAGGCCAGTATTATATTAGAATGATGTGTGTTAACGCTCCATGTAATATAGCTGATACACCACTATTCACCATTGGACTACCAGCAACAACCACCACTTCAAACATCTCCAAGGCTCAGATCTATGGTTCATGTGTAGTTACAGCTCCATCAGGCTATGCTATTACTTCAGGTAAATTAAAATTCAATAATAGAGAATATTCATTTGATGGTAGTAGATATAGTGAATGGATACCAAGTAACAGAATAATGCCTGTCTATCTATATAGTCCAAGAGAGGGTTCAATAGCTAGTTATATATATTTAAATCCTCCAGCAAATGTTGGTGTTGGAACAACAACAGCATTAAAGATTGCAACAATTGTTACAGGGGATAATGGTGTGATTAGAAATATTTATAACTTGAATCCACAATGTTCAAATTATACAAATATAAGTGCACAGGCAACATCAATACCTGCAACTAAGCCTTCGGTCAATGTAATAAGTCCAAATGGAGGGGAGGTATACAGGGTTGGCGACAAGGTAAGTATTAAGTGGAATTCAAAGGGTAACGCTGATTCAGATATCTATAACATATCACTATTTAATCCAACAGCTAAGGCCGGCACTGCCTTGATAATTGCAACTAATGTTTCAATCAGATCATCGGGTATGGACGGATCATCGACATATGTATGGACTATTCCAGGAAATGTACAGACTGGTAATTATAAGATAGAGATATTCTCTAAGAATGCAGGATATGATATTAGTAACAATTATTTCTCAATTGTTAATCTAGCTTCAGCTACATATAACCCAACTCCAAGTTACACATATACTGCTAGTCCAACTTATAGTCCAGCATACTCATCAACACCTACTCCAAGCTACACTTACACATCTACTCCTGTATATTCTGCAACTCCTACATATTCATCTACTCCTACATACAGTTCTGCACCAACATATACATATACTCCTAGCCCTACATATTCTTCATCACCAACATATTCTTCTTCTCCTACATACTCTTCAACTCCTACATATAGTTCATCTCCAAGTTACACTAGTTCACCTAGTTACACTTCAAGCCCATCTAGCTCACCTTCATCATCACCTGTATCGTTCTATGATATAAGCAGGTTGTCTCTAGGTGCCGTGCTATTCAATGCAGTGAAGGGAATGATTGGGTTGTAGTTTTATAGTCAAAATGTTGACAAGTAAATGCGTACTTGCTATGATGGCGAGTACGCATTTAGCGTTGGTGTTTCTAGGGTTACTACCCTTATTTATTAATTAGTTAACAATTTATCTTTATTCCGAGAGGAAATAAAGCACTAAAATTATATGGCAGCAGAATTTAATCGTACAAAAACCCATGTTAATGTTGGAACAATTGGCCACGTTGACCATGGAAAGACAACTCTTACTACATCAATTCTAGCAGTACAAGCAAAGGATGGTCTTGCTACACTCAAGGCTTATGCTGATATTGCAAAGGGAGGAACAGTTCGAGACGCGACAAAGGTGGTTACTATTTCTCTAGCTCACGTTGAGTATGAGACAGCTAATAGACACTACGCTCATATCGATGCCCCAGGTCACGCTGACTATATTAAGAACATGATTACAGGTGCCGCTCAAATGGACGGTGCTATTCTTGTAGTTTCTGCTCTTGATGGAGTTATGCCACAGACAAGAGAGCATATTCTTCTAGCCTATCAGGTTGGTGTGCCAAATATCGTTGTTTTCCTTAATAAGTGCGACATGGTTGCCGAAGCAGATCTTCTAGATCTAGTTGAGGAAGAGGTAAGAGATCTTCTTACAAAGAATCATTATGATGGCAAGAACGCTACAGTTATCAGAGGTTCAGCTCTAAAGGCTCTTGAGGGTGATCCTACATGGGTTGCCAAGATCAAGGATCTTATGAATGCTCTTGATACAGCTATTCCTACACCAGTACGTGAGACAGATAAGCCATTCCTTATGCCAATTGAGGATATATTCTCAATCGAAGGACGAGGAACTGTGGTTACAGGTCGTGTAGAGAGAGGAACATTGAATGTAAACGATGAAGTTGAGATTATCGGCTTCAAGGATACATCAAAGACAACAGTTACAGGTATTGAAATGTTCAATAAGTCACTAAAGCAAGCTATTGCTGGTGACAATGCTGGTCTTCTACTAAGAGGAACAGGTAAGGATGATGTTACAAGAGGTATGGTTCTAGCTAAAACTGGCTCAGTTAAGCCACATACAGACTTCGAAGCTGAAGTATACATCTTGAAGAAGGAAGAGGGAGGACGACATACACCATTCTTCACAGGATACAAGCCTCAATTCTATATCAGAACAACAGACGTTACAGGAGAGGTTACACTTGCAACAGGAGTTGAGATGGTTATGCCAGGTGATACAGTTACATTCAAGGTTAAGCTTGTAGCACCAGTTGCTCTTGAGGATAAGATGAGATTCGCTATTCGAGAGGGAGGCAAGACAGTAGGTGCAGGAGTTGTAACAAAGATTGTTGCATAATTAAAGAATATTACTATCATGACTACAATCGCTAAAGAAACAAATAAATTATCAAAGCCAAGAGCAAGTAAGGTTGCTAAGGAAGGAGAGGTTGCAAAGCTTCGAATTCGCGTGAAGGCTTATGAGAATAAGATTCTAGATGCTTCATTAAAGCAGATTATGGATACAGCGATTCGTTATGATGTACAGTTCTTTGGTCCTATTCCACTTCCTACAGAGATCAAGAAATACACAGTTAATCGTGCATCTTTCGTATTTAAGAATGCTAGAGAGCAGTTCGAAATGAGAGTTCACAAGAGATTAATTGATATTCTTAATCCAAATCAGAAGATTATAGAGGCCCTTACTAATCTAAGCTTACCATCTGGAGTCAATATTGACGTCAAAATGATGTAAGATAAGTAAAATACTGCAATGAAATTTATTCTTGGACGAAAACTTAATATGACTCAAATATTCGATAAGGATGGTGTTGTGCATGCAGCGACACTTGTTGAAGCTTCACCTATAGTAGTTACTCAGGTTAAGACAAAGGAAAGTGATGGATACGATGCTGTTCAGGTTGCAACAGGCAAGAAGAATCCAAACAGACTAAATAAGGCTATAAAGGGTCATGTAAAGGATCTAGGTGCTTTCTCTGATATGAGAGAGTTCAGAGTTGAAAATCCTACAAACAAAGTTGGTGATAAGGTTGAATTAACTCAATTCGCTGAGGGAGATGTAGTAGAAGTAAGTGCAATAACAAAGGGTAAGGGATTCCAAGGTGTAGTCAAGAGACATGGATTCGGAGGAGGTCCAAGAACACACGGTCAGAAGCACTCAGAAAGAGAGCCAGGTTCTATTGGAGGAGGATTGAGAAATAAAGTTCCAAAGAAAATGAGAATGGCAGGAAGAATGGGTGGTGACAGAGTCACTGTTAAGAACTTAAAGGTTCTTCATATTGATCCTGCAACAAACACTCTATACATTTCTGGAGCAGTACCAGGTCGTCGAGGTACATTGATAGAGATTATCTCATAAATTTTATGGAACACATTATATACAATCAGAAAGGACAAGAGTCAGGAAAGATAAAGTTACCAGAATCAGTTTTTGGAGTTTCTTGGAATGCAGACCTAGTTCATCAGGTGGTAACATCAATGATGTCTAGTGCTAGACATCCTATAGCCCACACCAAGACACGAGGAGAGGTAAGCGGAGGAGGTAAGAAGCCATGGCAACAGAAGGGAACTGGTCGAGCTAGACATGGTTCTACAAGATCACCTATTTGGGTTGGTGGAGGTATTGCTCATGGTCCAAGAAATGACAAGAATTTCGACAGAAAGGTAAATAAGAAGGCAAAGTCAAAGGCTCTTTATACTATTCTTTCAAAGAAATTAAGAGATGGAGAAATACTATTCGTAGAGTCACTTAATTTCTCTACACCAAAGACAAAGGATGCAAAGGATGTTATTGTATCTTTCTCAAAGATTAAGGGATTTGAGAAATTCTCAACAAAGCCAAAGAATGTAGCATTAATCGCTATAGACAAGAAGGCAACAGTACTAACAAAGAGTTTAGAGAATTTAGGCAACCTTTCAGTTGAGGAATTGAGAACAATAAACCCAGTATCTTTGATGAATCACAAGTACTTGGTGATTGCTAACCCTAAGGAAAGCCTTAAAATTTTCGATAAATAACATGACAACAATAATCCGACCAAGAATTACAGAGAAATCAGGAATTGCAGGTGAGAACTTGAATGTTTATACATTTGAGGTTTCAAAGAATTCTACAAAGCAGTCAATTGAGAAGGAAATAAAGGCTTTGTACAAGGTTAATCCTGAGAAGGTTAGAATTGTAAATCTTCCAGCAAAGAACATTGTTGTTAGAGGAAGAAAGGGTACTCAGTCAGCAGTTAAGAAGGCTCTTGTATACCTTAAGAAGGGAGATAAGATAGATTTCGCATAATTTATATTAATAATTACCATGAAAAGTTACCATCCATCAACACCATCAAGAAGACATATGACTACGATTCCATATCGTAACTATATCACTGCGTCAGAACCTCATAAGGCTCTTACAAAGGGTATGAAGAGAGATATGGGACGAAACGCCTTCGGCCGTATTACAGTTAGACATAAGGGTGGAGGTAATAAGAAGCTATACAGAATGGTGGATTTCGCTTATGACAAGAAGGATGTTCCAGCAAAGATCACAACAATCGAGTATGATCCATTCAGAACAGGATTCATCGCTCTTGCTCAATACGCAGACGGAGAGAAGAGATACATTCTTGTCCCAAAGAACATGAAGGTTGGTGATAAGTTCATTGTTTCTGAGAACACAACAATCGAAACAGGTAACAGACTTCCTCTAAAGAAGATTCCAGTAGGAACATTCGTATACAATATCGAGATTAAGCCACAAGGTGGATCAAAGCTAGTAAGAGGAGCAGGATCATTCGCTCAAGTTATCGCTAATGACGGCGGATATACTCATATCAAGCTACCTTCTACCGAAGTAAGAAAGGTCCATGATAATTGCTGGGCTACAGTAGGTACTGTATCTAATGATGAAAGTAGACTTGTTAATATTGGTAAAGCCGGAAGATCAAGATGGTTAGGTATTCGTCCTACAGTTCGAGGTTCTGCTCAGAACCCTGTGGACCATCCATACGGTGGAGGAGAGCAGAGAACAGGTCGAGGATTACGAAGACTGAAGACTCGATGGGGTAAGCCAGCTGGTAAGGGACAGAAGACCAGAACACCAAAGAAATATTCAAACATCTTCGTGGTATCACGTCGAAGGGTCGGTAAGAATAAGAATGTAGAAACAAATGGATAAGATCATTAAAAAAGCAAACTCAGTAATAGACAAACTAATAGGAGACTTTATTGATTCGCTAAATTAATGAATTATTTGACTTAATACAAAATTTTGTTAGTATAAAAAACCATGTCACGATCACTTTATAAAGGACCATACGTTGAGGAGCGACTCTTGCAAAAGATAGCCGGAAAGAAACCTACTGAAACTGGGGTTATTAAGACTTGGTATAGAAGAAGTCAGATTTCTCCTGAAATGGTTGGCTTTATATTCGGTGTATACAATGGTAGACAGCATGTTGAAGTTCTAGTATCAGAGGAAATGGTAGGTCACAGACTAGGTGAATTCTCTCCAACACGTAAGTTCATTAGACATGGAGGTAAGATGCAGAAGGAGCTTGAATTAAAGGCTAAGGAGAGTGAAATGGCGGCAGCAAAGTCAGCTAAGGAAGCTGCAGCAGCTCCAGCTAAAAAATAATAAAAATATATGATTACCGCATCACTAAAAAATTATAGACAATCCCCACGAAAGGTAAGAAGTGTTGCTAACCTTGTGCGCGGTAAGTCAGTTGAGCAAGCTCTTAATACATTAAACTTCTTGAGTAAGAAGGCAGCTGATCCACTTTATGGACTACTACTTTCTGCTATTGCAAATGCAAAGAACAATTTTAATATTGAAAAGGAGGGACTTGTAATAAAGGAAATACGAGTAGATGCAGGGTATATATTGAAGCGTCGAATGCCTAGAGCTCGTGGAAGTGCTTTCCCAATTAATAAGAGAACAAGTCATGTAAATTTGGTATTAGCACCTAAACCAGATAAAAAATAATTATATGTCACATTCAGTACACCCATATTCACATAGATTAGGAGTAATACGAGACTGGAAGAGTCGATGGTTTTCTCTTAATAAAGGTTACAGAACAGCATTAAAGACTGATCTAATTATTCGTGAATTTTTAGTAAAAGAGCTTAGAAATTTCTATTTAGCTGATGTTCACATTGAGAGAAATAGGAAAACTTTGAGAATTGTTATTAAAACTTCAAGACCAGGTATGATAATTGGTCGTTCTGCTGATGGCGTACAGAAGCTAAATCAAAAGATACTTAATCTACTTAAGAAGAGGGGAGTTGATCTAGTTGGTCAAGAACTAAAGCTAGATATAGAAGAAGTTAAGAATCCAGAATCAAATGCATCTATAGTAGCTATGATGGTTGCAGAGGGACTTGAGAAGAGACTTCCTTTCAGAAGAGTTCTAAAGCAAACTCTTGAGAAGGTTCTCGCTAACAAGGAAGTAAAGGGAGCAAAGATCAAGCTTGCAGGAAGACTTGGAGGTGCAGAAATGGCCAGACAAGAAGACTTGAAGAAGGGTCAGATTCCACTTCAGACATTGAGAGCTGATATTGATTATGCTCGTGAGAAGGCTCATATGACATATGGAGATATTGGTATCAAAGTATGGATATACAAAGGTCAAATCTTTAGTAAAGACATTAAAACAGCTAATAAATAACTACCATGCTTTTCCCTAAAAAAGTAAAATTCAGAAAGTGGCACACAGGCAGAACAAATGCCAAGAAACTTGCTAATGGTGTTGAGACAAGAGGTGTCAAGCTTTCTTTCGGTTCTTATGGACTGAAGGCAATGGCATATGGAAGACTTTCATCAAATGAGATTGAAGCTGCAAGAAAGGTTATGGCTAGATATGCTACAAAGTCTGGTAAGGTATGGGTTAGAATTTTCCCTGATAGACCATTTACACAGAAGCCACCAGAGGTTAAGCTAGGAAAGGGTAAGGGAGATCCAGTAGGATTCGTTGCTCAAGTTAAGGCTGGTCGTGTACTCTTTGAAATTGACGGAGTTGATGATAAGGTAGCACAAGAGGCATTGAGAAAGGCTGGAACAAAGATTTCCGTTAAGACAAAGGTTGTTAGTAGAAATATGATGTAATTAAAATAAAATTATGAAAGAATTAAAAAACAAAACTCCACAAGAATTAAAGAAGCTTATAACAGATAAGCGGGAGATTCTTCGTAATTTTAGATTTGGAACTTTGGGTGGAAAGTCAAAGAATGTTAAGCTAGGACATACAACAAAGAAAGAAATAGCAAGAATAATGACAGAATTGTCACTTCGATCAAAAGTAAAATAATTTTATGGATAAGAAAAATATACAAAATAATACAGTATCAAAGAGAAAGATTCTTTCAGGAGTTGTTGTGTCAGACAAGATGAAGGATACAATTGTAGTTCTTGTTGAGAGATTCGTTAAGGATAATAAATACAAGAAGTACATTACTCTTAGAAAGAGATATAAGGTTCATGATGCTGGCAATACAAAGAAGATAGGCGATAAGGTCTCAATAGAGTCATGCAGACCTATTTCAAGACATAAGTCTTTTAAAGTAATTTCATAACAAAACTACCATGATACAACCACGTTCAATAGTAAGAATAACAGATAATTGCGGAGCAAAGGTAGGCCGTATATTCAAGGTGCTTGGAAGTTCAAAGAAGCGATACGCTGAGATCGGAGATTTGGTTATACTTTCTGTACAGAAGGCTGAGCCAAGAAAGACAATAAAGAAGAAGGATGTTCTTCAGGGCGTTGTTGTTAGACAAGTAAAGGCATATAGAAGAAAGGATGGATCATATATCAGATTCGATGAGAATTCAGTCGTGATTCTTGAGAAGGGAAAGAAGGAGCCAATTGCAGGACGTATATTCGGTCCAATTCCAAGAGAGATTGCTGAGAAGGGCTTCCAGACAATAGCTTCTAAAGCTCCTGAAATCGTATAAATAATTTAAATATCATGAATATCAAAAAGGATGACAATGTAATAGTGCTAACAGGAAAGGATAAGGGCAAGACAGGTAAGGTCTTGAAATCTTTCCCAAAGGAGAACCGCGTACAGGTTGCGGGTATTAATATGTTCAAGAAGAATCAGAAGCCAACAAAACAAGGACAGAAAGGCCAGGTTGTTGAGAAAAATGGAACAATCCACGTATCTAATGTCGCTTTAAAGAAATAATATGAAAACACACACAGCAAAACCTACATTCGAAATGAATAAAGAGTCTTTCAAGGCTTTGAAGGAGAAGTTCGGCTACAAGAATCCTATGCAAGCACCTATGCTTACAAAGATTGTTATTAGTACAGGTACAGGATCAATCAAGGACAAGAAGAAGATTGAGCTTGTTGCTGATAGACTATCAAAGATAACAGGACAGAAGCCAGCTCCAAGATCAAGTAAGAAGTCAATTGCATCATTTAAGGTTAGACAAGGTGACCTTGTTGGTTATCAAGTAACTCTAAGAGGCAAGAGAATGTGTGACTTTATCGATAAGCTTATCCATATCGCACTTCCAAGAACAAAGGACTTCCGTGGTATTACAAAGACTGCAGTAGATCAGATGGGTAACTATACTCTAGGAATCAAGGAGCATACAATTTTCCCTGAGACAGCAGATGAAGATCTAAAGGATGTATTCGGATTTGGTATTACAGTAGTTACAACATCAAAGAGTAAGGAGCAAACACTAGCTTTCATGGAATATCTAGGTTTCCCATTCAAGAAAGAAGAGGTAAAGAAGAGGGGGTAGTCTCAAGTTCAAAATTTGTGATATTGAGTTTCGATATTATTTTTGATAGTATATCTATTAAATAGTGTTGACGCCAGAAAGCCGATCTTGCTGGCTGAGAGAAGATGAGGGGTTGGTCGCACCTCCAGCACTTGTGAAAACAGCTTTGAGATTTTTCTCGAGCTGTTTTCGTTTCTTGGAATTCAAAGGAATAATAGTATTAATTTCAGTTTTACCTGATTCTGGTCTATGTATTTCAACGACTATTTGATGTGCTGGATCCATATTAATAAAAATATACTTATCCTTGTTTGGTGTTCTATTATCTTCATATATTTTGTAAGGTCTAGAAAGAGACTTTGGCAGCCTTTCTAAGATTTCATCGCTAATTTCAGGATGTCCATCTAATTCATTTATTTTTCCTTTAATCTTTGCAATTATAAATTCAGAAATATATACATCTTTACTTCCTATAATCCTACTAATTTTAATGGGTAGTCTAGCAATGAGTTCAGGTGATCTATTGTATATACCTGTATTATTTCTATTTACACCATCTATTAATTTATGAATGTTTAATTTAGTTTTATTATCCATTCACCAACTCTAGCAAATCAGTTATTAAGAAAAGCTTAAGAAAAGTACCCAAAAACAGCATTCGGAAATAGAATTATAAAAATGTCCATATCTGTTATATCGAATTAACTTGAGGTCACAATTTGTGACCTCAAGTTTCAGGAACCATGTAGATAACAAGCGCTAAATATTTTTTTATGGTATCACAAAATGTGATACCTTCCCTGAAATGGAAAGGGGAGAATGTCTATACTTATATTAAAACAATAAACCCCCGAGCCGAATTGCTCGAGGGTGAACTTATAGGCACA
>CAZOGG010000005.1:0-8783 GCA_964579565.1 uncultured Candidatus Saccharibacteria bacterium
AATATAATGGATGATCCAATCAAAAGTCTTGATGTTTTCTCCCTAGGATTTTCCAAACCGATGACTAAAGCTGTGGATATTATTGGTAATAGAAAAATAAGAATTCCGCTAACCCCCTCCACAAAAGGAATCTCCCCCTTGATTGATGCGGCTATATAAGCAATTATTATCGATAGGACAATTCCAAGTAAAATTTTGAATCCAATTTTCATATTAATTTTTTGATTTAAACCAACTTCCCCACCTCCATCACATGTCTCACTAACATATGTGTATACCCCATTTCATTATCATACCAAGCCAGAACTTTCACTAGATTACCTCCCACCACACGAGTAAATGCCAAATCTGCTATTGATGCATGCGGATTACCTACTATATCTGAGGACACTAGGTCTTCTTCTGTAACTGTAAATATCCCCTTCCAACGATCTGAAGAAGCTGCTTTCTTTAGAATTTCATTTACTTCTTCTGCTGAAGTATCTCTCTTTGAAATGAAAGTCACATCTACAACTGAACCCGCAACTACTGGAACACGAATGGAGATACCGTCGAATAATCCAGTAAGCCCTGTCATAACCTTTGTAACAGCGATAGCGGCGCCAGTAGATGATGGAACAATATTCTGAGCTGCAGCACGACCCTCTCTCATATCTTTCTTACTAGGACCATCTACTATTGCCTGACTTGCTGTATAAGCATGAACTGTGTTTAACATTGCCTTCTCTATACCTATAGCTTCATCTAGAATAGCTAGAAGTGGACTGCCGGCATTTGTTGTACATGAAGCGTTTGAGCTG
Source organism: uncultured Candidatus Saccharibacteria bacterium (assembly GCA_964579565.1). Classification (GTDB taxonomy): domain Bacteria; phylum Patescibacteriota; class Minisyncoccia; order Phycocordibacterales; family PALSA-1337; genus CAIOGI01. The sequence goes on from CAZOGG010000005.1 coordinate 801, forward strand.
ATTTCACATTTAGATAATAAATCTTCATTCATGCCCATAAGCACGGTTTGACCCTTTACCTTTGAGTCTGCCTCGTCCTTGATAGGAGCAGAGACTACAACACGCTTAGCGCCAGCCACAATATGAGCTTGAGCTTTATCACTTGAAGTGAATAATCCTGTACTTTCAACAACAATATCAATATTTAAATCTTTCCAAGGGAGCTTGGTGGGATCCTTCTCACTAATATATTTAACACCGTCCAATGTATGATTGCTCATACCGTATACACTGTCATACTTTAGTAAATAAGATACATTCTCTAATGAAGTTAAATCATTAACTGCCACAATCTCTATGTCTGGATTCTCCTTTGCAACTTTATAAAACGCACGACCTATTCGGCCAAAGCCATTAATGGCAACTCTTATTTTTTTCATTGCTATATTGTAACACCTTTGCAAATTTTCTTCACCAGTGATGGACCTTGGTATATAAGTCCTGTAATTAATTGGATTAAATCGGCACCAGCATTGAATTTCTCTTGTGCTGTTTCAACAGACATAATTCCTCCACAGCCGATAATTGTAAATCTGCTACCATACATCAACTTTGTCTTTCTTATAAGTTCAGTAGAGAGATTGAAGCATGGCTTACCACTTATTCCACCCTTATATGAATCAGGAGCTTCTTCTTTACAATCAAGACTATTATAGTCTTTGTTTAAATTACCAATCACAACTCCATTTAATCCATTTTTGTCTATAATTTCCAATAGTTGTGCGAATTGATCCCAAGGAATGTTTATCGGCATTTTAATATAAATAGGTTTTTTGCATTCTATTGTCTTAAGTTTTGAAACTAATCGCTTTAATAAATCAGGATTAGTAAATGCTTCGCCTCCGAATGAATTAGGGCATGAAATATTGATAGTATAATAATCACCAACATTTTCTTCATTTAATCTCTTAAATGAATAGAAATAATCCTCAATTCCAGCCTCTATTGAAACTGACTTTTCATCATTTGTTCTTGCAATGCTTATACCGAGGACAAAATCACTGAATTTACGATTTGTCTTTATTCTCTCGATTATTACATCAACACCATCATTTCTTAATCCTTTATTTACGAGAATACTCTGAGACTTGGATAATCTTGTAAGTCTTGGGGTTGGATTACCTGCGCATGGACGAGCAGTGACTGATCCTATTTCCTCACCAGATAATCCAATAGAAGGAAGAATATTCATAAGTCTGGCGTTATAGTCGAATCCAGCGGAAAGAAGAACCGGTGTTCTGTATTCTATACCATCAACAACTTTCCTCTTGTCATTGCTTCTATAGTTGTACAAAAATGAAATTTTCCATCTTCCAATAGAGTATCTACCTGCAAGCTCGCCGAAATAGACCATGAAATTATGCACCTTCTCAGGGTCAAACCTAAAGAAAATAGGTTTTAGTATATGTTCATACATACTTAATGTGATAGTATATCATCAAATGGATGGACTAACTGATCAACAACTAATAGCTATATATTTAGACGGAAATGTCAATGCGTTTGAAGGAATTATAAATAGATACAGTCAGACTCTATATAGATTTGCATTTCGCCTTACATGTAACAAGGATATGGCGCATGACATAGTTCAGGAATCATTTATTAAAGTTTGGAAGAACATAAAGAAATACGACTTCGACAAAAGTTTCAAGACATGGATATTCACAATTACCCAGAGAACTACAATAGATCACTTAAGGAAAGTTAAATCCACAAATTTCTCAAGCCTCGACACTGATGAGGAAACATTCGGAAATGATATACCCGATGAAGAACTATTGCCAGATCAAGTATTTGAAAAATCAGAAAATATAAAGTTAGTACAAGATTCCCTGCTAAGTTTGAGTATAGAGAATAGAACGATATTGTTATTGCATCATGGTGAGGATATGACTTTCGAAGAAATATCCGAGATAACTGCAAAGCCTATGAATACAGTCAAAAGTCAGTACAGAAGATCATTAATTAAATTAAGAGACATAATAGAGAAATCAAATGCACCAAAACAACAATAACGATCGTATCAATAGTATGAAGAAGAATTATAATCAACTTTTTCAAATAGAAGTCGCTAATTATGATGGACTTGAGAATGATATTATGAATAGTATCAATGTAATTAAGCATAGAAATATGCTTATAAAGCAGATACTGTACAGTTCAGTCTCAATTATTTCATTATTAGGTTTAGTGTACTCAGGAAATTATGTGTTCAATTTGCTAGTTAATTCGGGAATATATGAATATATGTCATTAGTATTTGTAAATATGCAGGTACTGGCATATTGGAAGGAATTATCATATTCAATAGTTGAATCTATACCATTCTTCGAATTGGCAATATTGATGGGATTAATTTCGATATTTATGTGGTCACTAAGGAAAATTACTAAAATTCAAACAATAAACAACTATGGAACTAAAATCACTTATTGAATCCAAGACAGCAGGTAAAGTAGTATTAACAGTATTCATACTAGCAATTGCCTTTGCAATATTCCAAGCTGGAATATTTGTTGGTTTCCGCAAATCATCATTTATGTCTAATTATGGTGATAATTACTATAGAAACTTCGGTGGTCAGAATTTCAAGGGAGATAGAGGTGGAAGAATGATGATGGATATTGGAGGACATGGAGTAACTGGTAGAATAATAAAGGTTGAATCAGATAGAATCTTGGTGCTCGGTGATGATAATATAGAGAAAATAATTAATATCTCATCAACAACAAAGATTTACGAAAGAAGAAATCAAATGAAGGTCACAGATCTAAAACCAGATCAGAATATAGTAACAATTGGTAATCCAGATTCAAGCGGTCAGATAAATGCCAACTTTATAAGAGTAATGCCATTAATACTTAATAAATAAATGAAAAGAATTAAACACTTTATCATTACAAGAAAGATACTGAGCACTGTAATTGTCGTAGTTGTATTATTAATTTCATATCTAATATATTCTAATTATAAATCAGGCTCAACAGCTACTAGTTATGTATTTGCTAAGGCAGAAATCAAAGATATCGTTACAACAATTTCAGGAACAGGTCAGGTATCTGCGGCGAATCAAATAGACATAAAGAGCAAGGTGTCAGGAGATATTGTATATCTGAATAAGGAAATAAATGGAACAAATATTACTAAGGACACATTAATAGCCAAGATTGATGCAAGAGATGCAGAAATTGCACTTGAGAATGCAAGAATAGCTTATGAGAAATTAGTAAAGCCAGCAGACAAGTCAACGCTATTGCAGAGTGCATCAAATCTCAATGATGCATTAGCAACAAACAAAAAATCATACGAAGATGCATTCAATGCAATCACAAATTCCTTGGTTGATTTCCCCACTATTATAAATGGAATTAATTCCATGCTATATGACAGAACAGGATATCTGGAATCAGAGAATGTGAGATCTGTAGGTGTAATTGCTATAGATTACAGAAATAAAGCAGGATTAAGTTTCGACAAAGCCAAGAGAAGATATGATCTATTCCAGACACAATACAAGACACTATCAAGAAATGACGCAACAACAACCGTAGAGAGCTTCGTTAATGATGCGTATTTGCTGGCTAGAGATATCTCTGAAGCAGTGAAGAATACTCAGAATACAGTTGAGTACATAAGGAAACAAAAGAACGATAGTACAGGAGATACACCAGCAAGTAATCTGACTTCATGGACATCAACAATTAATTCCAATTTAACTGATTTGTTAAATGCCAAGACTCTAATATTGAGCTCAATACAAGATATAGAACAGAGAAATGTTGAACTAAATGAATTAGTCAGTGGCGCAGATGAATTAGACATTAGATCACAGCAGTTAAACCTAAGACAGAAAGAATATGATTATCAGAACTATTTCATAAGAGCACCATTTGACGGTGTTCTAGCAAGACTCTCAGTTAAATCTACAGATTCAGTTAGCGGTGGGACTGTAATAGGTACAATGGTCTCATCACAGAAGATTTCAAACATTACATTAAATGAGGTAGATGTAGCCAAGGTCAAGGTTGGACAGAAAGTTAAATTAACATTTGATGCTATAGATGGACTTACAATTGACGGCACAGTCAGTACTGTAGACTTGGTAGGAACAGTATCTCAAGGTGTTGTAAATTACAATGTTGAAATAGCACATGATACACAAGATGAGAGAGTTAAATCAGGAATGAGTGTGAGTGCTTCTATAATAGTTGATAAAAAGGAAAATGTATTAACAGTTCCAAATAGTGCAATCAAAACTCAATTAAGGACAAATTATGTAGAACTATATGCAGGAGCAAGTACAACTCCCCCAATACAGAGAAAGGTTCAGATAGGAGTAACAAATGATACATTAACGGAGATAATATCTGGAATTAATGCTGGAGACAGAATTGTAACAAGAACAATCAATTCAACAGCAAGCAAGGCTGCGGCACCAACTATATTTAGTGCTACAGGAGCAAATAGAAGTAGCTCAGGTTCAAGTACAAGAATTCCTAGAAATTAATAAGATGATAGAAGTAAAAAATGTAACAAAAACATATGATAGTGGAGCCACCAGCTTCCAAGCACTTAAAGGTGTATCATTCGAGATACAGACAGGAGAATTCGTTGCAATAATGGGACCATCTGGATCTGGTAAATCTACATTGATGCATATATTGGGAGCATTGGACACGCCAACAAGTGGTGCGTATTTCCTTGATTCTAAGGATGTATCCAAAATGAGTGATGATGAACTAGCAGATATAAGAAGAGAGAAGATAGGCTTCGTATTCCAATCATTTAATCTATTACCAAGAGCTACAGTATTGAGAAATGTCACACTTCCCCTTGTATACGAAGGTATTAAGCAAGAAGAGAGAGATGCAAGAGCAAGTGAAGCATTGAAGTCTGCTGGATTAGATGAAACTCATTTCCATCATTTATCGAATCAATTATCTGGAGGACAGATTCAGAGAGTGGCAATAGCTAGAGCCTTGGTTAATAATCCTGCGATTATACTTGCCGATGAACCTACAGGTAATCTAGATTCCAAGACTGGTGAGATAGTGCTGGGTACATTTCAAAGATTAAATAAAGAAAATGGCAGAACAATAGTACTAATAACACATGAGAATGATGTTGCTGAACATGCTGATCGAATAATTCATATTAAGGATGGACAAATACTAAGTGATTCCAAAAAGCATAATAAAAGAATAATTAAATTATCATGACCACATTAGATATATTACAAGAGACATACTCTGCCCTATCTGCGAATAAGGTTCGTTCTGGACTTACAATGCTTGGAATTATAATTGGAATTAGTTCTGTAATTGCTATGGTATCCATAGGACAAGGTGCTCAAGGTTCGATACAGTCGAGCATTCAGTCCATAGGATCAAACCTGATAATAGTTAGTCCAGGTGTACAGAGAGGTCCTGGATCACAAGTTAGTGGAGGTCAAGGATCTGCAAGAAGTCTTACACAAGAGGATGCCGACGCAATAGCAGAGGAGGTAGCCCTGGCTAGCGCGGTTTCGCCTGAACTATCAGGAAGATATCAAGTTATAAGTAGAGGTAAGAATACCAATACATCAGTATTAGGAAGTACACCCAAGTACCCTATTGTCAGAAATGTAGAAATGGATGAAGGTAATTTCATAACTGATCAGAATTTAAGAAGTTTGTCTAAGGTTGCGGTAATAGGTCCAACAGTTAAGACTGATCTATTCGGCGATGAAACTGATGCAATTGGTCAGACATTAAGAATTAAAGGGATTGAATTTAAGGTAATTGGAGTAACGAAGGCTAAAGGAGGAACAGGATTTAGTAATCAAGATGATATGATATTTATTCCATTAACAAGTGCACAGAAATTCCTTGCTGGAGATGATTATGTTACATCTATCAGTGTTCAGGCTCAAGATTCAGAATCAATGTCTGCAGTTCAGCAGAATATTACAGATTTACTACTCGAGAGACATAATATAAAGGATCCTGCTCTAGCAGATTTCAGTACATTCAATCAAGCAGATATAGTCGCAGCAGCATCAAGTGTAACTCAGACATTTACTATACTTCTAGGTGCAGTTGCAGGAATATCACTTCTAGTTGGAGGTATTGGAATTATGAATATGATGTTAACAACAGTAACAGAGAGAACTAGAGAAATTGGACTCAGGAAGGCAATTGGAGCCAAGAGACATGATATAAATGTTCAATTCCTTGTTGAAGCAATACTATTAACATTCACTGGAGGGCTTATAGGGGTAATACTAGGATGGTTAATATCATTCTCAGTGTCATATTTCGGAATTTTACAAACGAGTGTATCCACAGGTTCGGTATTACTCGCCTTTGGGGTTTCGGCTTTTATTGGTATAGTATTTGGGTATTATCCAGCACGCCGAGCATCTCGGCTTAATCCTATACAAGCATTAAGATATGAATAAAACAAAAATCGTAATTGTAGGTGGAGGGTTTGGTGGAATCTATACAGCTCGTAATTTATTGAAATTATTTGGCAACAAGGCCGAGATAACAATTATCAATAAGACTAACTATTTCCTATTCACTCCCCTTCTGCACGAAGTTGCAACTGGAGCATTAACACCACAGAGTGTTGTTGAGTCTCTCAGAGAAGTATTCCGTGGTACACCAGTAGTTACAATAGAAGATACAGTTATTGAAATCGACAAGAATAGTAAAATTGTAAAAACTGCACATTCCAATTACTCTTATGATTATTTGGTTGTATCAGCAGGTGCAGAAACGAACTATTTCGGAATACCCGGAGCTCAAGAGAACAGCTTCACATTGAAACATCTGAACGACGCTATTACATTGCGTAATCATATTATAGAAACATTCGAGAAGGCATCAGATTCTAATTGTGCTGATAATTTAACATTTGCAATTGTTGGTGCAGGTGCCACAGGAGTGGAATTAGCAGCTGAACTTGTAGAATATGTTAAGGAAACATTACATTCATACTATGATAACTCCAAGATAAAGAAAGAAGATATCAAGATATCTCTAATAACCAACACCGCACAAGTTATTAATGTATTTCCAGAGAGAATGCGCGTATTGGCAGAACTGAGCCTAAAGGATAGAGGTATAAATTTAATTACAAATGCAACAGTATCCAAGGTTGAGAATGGACAAATAACCTTTGCAGATTCTACAACGCTTAAGGCACATACCATAATATGGGTTGCTGGAGTTAAGCCTTCACTATCAAGTATCAAGGGTATAGACATTGGTCAGAAAGGTAGAATGGATATCAATGAATATTTGCAGAATACTAATGATCCAACAATATTCGGACTTGGAGATGCTTCCGGTACTTTACCTATGCTTGCACAGATAGCAGTACAACAAGCCAAGACATTAGCCTACAATATTTATGCACATAAGGGCGGTCATAGACTTCACAAGTTTGAAACAAATATAAAGGGTCTTCTAATATCGCTTGGTCAATGGAATGCTCTTGGTAATTTCCATGGAATTACACTTAGTGGACCGATAATGTGGTTTATATGGAGAACAGTTTATCTATTTAATTTCAATTCATGGAAAAGAAGATTGGAAATTGCTATAGAGTGGACTGTGAACCTATTCTATCCTAGAGATATTACTTATTTGAAATAAGCTAAACAACCATATCCTTATGTCTCAATTGATGTAGGATTTTGCAGGGTTCAACTATTCTTGGATCAACAATCTTATAATATACATTTAGTCCCTCTCGTCTTGGAACTATAAGTCCATTGTGTCTCATCAAGGCTAGATGCTGTGATAGATTAGCCTTTGGTAATTTTGTGATTTTGATCAGATTCTCAACAGAGGTCTCGTTTAACTTCAAGATATTTAGAATTTCTAGACGCTTAGAATTAGCAAGGATTTTGTAAATCAATGCATTCTTCTCATATGCTTCCTTTGGTAGTGGTGA
>CAZOGG010000005.1:8883-13870 GCA_964579565.1 uncultured Candidatus Saccharibacteria bacterium
AATTCTATTTCCCTTTTTGAATTATTAAGCGAATCGATTATCATGCTTCTGAACGGTGCAACACCTATTCCTCCAGCAATCATTATTAATTTCCTATCACTATTCTCGGTATAGAAGTATCCATAAGGCAATGAAGCAGTGACTTCATCCCCGATCTTTAGATTTGATAGCCTATTTGAGAATTCTCCAATTGCCCTGACAGTTATTGAAATACACTTATCATCTGTTGAGCTGGATATACTATATGACTTGCCCTCTTCTCCGAATTCAGGGAAATTGATATTAATGAATTGTCCAGGGATAAAGCTAGGATTACCACCACCAACAACAAACTGTATAGTCTTAACACTAGGTGTTTCTTGCTTGATTCCTATTACTTTATACTGTTTTTTAATTTCCTCTTTCATAGTCAATTATTGCTTCTCTTAATGCATTATGACCAAGTACTGAGCAATGATACTTCCTATCGGGTAATCCACCCAATCTCTCGATTATCGCTTCTGGACTTAGTCTCTTTGCCTTCTTTATATCCATTCCACCATTCTCAGTTGCCATAATAGACATCATGGATGTTGAAGCGATGGCAGATGCACAACCGAATGTTCTCCATTTGCATTCTGATATTCTATTTGTTTCCTTATCTATCTTTACCCATACCGCCATCATATCACCACATGCCGGACTACCGACTATTCCGATTCCATCTGCCACATAATTCTCATCATCAATTAGAATATTTCTAGGATTAAAGAAATGATCCTTAACAATATCACTATAGAGCCAACTACCAACATCACAAATGTTATTTTTTGTTTTCATATGTCTTTATTGTTAATGATGATATCGATTTTAATTTCTGGACTATTCCAGGCAGAATGGACATAACATAATTAATATCTGATTTCTTTGTCTGTCTGCCTATGGTAAATCTAATACTTCCATGTGCGAATTCTGCAGTCTGGCCTAATGCAAGAAGAACATGTGACGGTTTCAAATCATATGATGAGCAAGCTGAACCTGTAGATGCCTCAATGCCGTATTTATCAAGCATTAAGAGTATAGATTCACCTTCTATATTTGGAATCGATACATGAATATTATTTGGCAATCTAGAGACCAGACTTCCATTTACAATCAAATCCTTGATCTTAGTCTGCAATTCAGAAATGAAATAATCTCTCAACATAGATAGTCTTGCACTTTCTTTATCTCTTTGTTTAACTGACTTTTTCAAGGCTTCCGTAAATCCAACCATAAGTGGCAATGATTCTGTACCAGCACGTAGATTATTCTCTTGCTCACCTCCGACAATTATCGGACTTATCTTTATTTCATTCCTCTTAAATAGAATTCCAATTCCCTTGGGTCCATATATCTTGGATCCATTAAGTGACATCAAGTCTACACCTAGATTATCGATATTTATGTCCAAGTATCCAGCAACTTGGCATGCATCTGTATGTAGAAATGGAAATTGAGTACTATTCATATCTCGAAATTCACGAATTAAACTAGCGATTTCTGATATCGGTTGAATTGTGCCTATCTCATTGTTCGCATACATAACTGATACTAGGATTGTTCTAGAATTAATTAAACTCTCTAGAATATTTATATCAACAATTCCCTCAGCGTTTACTGGCGCTATACTGATTTCAAATCCTTCTTTCTCTAGTACTTTCGCTGATTCCATTACTGCTTTATGCTCTATTGCTGAAATTATTATATGATTACCGTATTTCCTATAGGCTCTAGCAATACCAAATATTGCCATATTATCTGATTCTGTGCCTGATCCTGTGAATATTATTTCATTTGCTTTACATGATAAAACTTTTGAGATTTCACTTTTACAATTCTGTATTACATCATGGGCAAGTCTACCACTACCATGCATTGAAGATGGATTGCCGTATTTAAAATCATAATACGGCAACATTCCACTTAGAACATCCTTATCCATTGGAGTTGATGCTGAATAGTCTAGATATACTTTCTTGATAGGATTGTATTTCATAATTTTATCTTATTGAGCATGTTACTACATACTTACTCATCTTTTTTTGAATTTCTCGCATTTCATCATCATCGAAGCTAACTTTCTTTCTGAATTGTGGATTGAGAATCTTGGTTGGAATGAATTTCTGTAGGAAATACTTTTTTGCCCCTTTAATTTCCTTTCCAATTTCCTCGAAGTCCTCAATATTAATTAATGACTTAACTACTGTAGTTCTGAATTCATAATCAATGTTTGAATTTATCAATATATCAATACTTCTTTTTATTGAGCTAATATTAACTGCTCTAGCAACAGTCTGACTATACTTCGACAATGGAGACTTAATATCCATTGCTATATAATCGACAAGATTATTATCAATAACCCTTGCCAAGAACTCTGGATCAGTACCATTTGAGTCTAATTTAACCTTGAATCCCAAATTCTTAACTTTCAAAATGAAATCGAGTAATTTCTGACCATGCATTGTCGGTTCTCCACCTGTAATAACTATTCCATCCAATATTCCAATTCTTTGTGAAAGGAAATAGAGTATATAACCTTCGGACATAGTGTTCTCAACTGTTTCATCTACTAATTCTGGATTATGGCAGTATGGACATCGGAAATTACACCCAATTGTATAGACCATACATGCGACCTTACCGGGATAATCTATAAGTGTAAATTTCTCTAATCCACCGAATTCCATTATTTTGTTGTATTAGCTTTTGTTTTAGCGTTTATCTTTACATTTACCTTAACTTCAGGAGTGAACAATTCTCTCATCTTGAATTCTGCTTGCTTTCCACTATTCCACTGACTTACAGGTCGTAGATATCCAACAATTCTAGAATATACCTCACAATCTGACTGACAGGTTGGGCAATTATGCTTCTCACCATTTATATAACCATGTGATGAACAAACACTGAATGTTGGTGTAAGTGTAAAGTAAGGTAAATGATAATTCTCACACACTTTCTTGACCAAGGCTGGCACAGCTGATGGATCTGCTATTCTCTCACCGAGGAATAGGTGAGCAACTGTTCCTCCTGTGTATTTAGTTTGAAGTTTGTCTTGTATATTTAGTGATTCAACAATATCATCAGTGAAATTCACAGGTAAATGAGTTGAATTCGTATAGAAAGGTTGTGATCCTGACTTATACTCTTCTTCATTAGCTACTATTATATCTGGATATAGCTTCTTGTCTCTTAGTGCTAGTCTATATGCAGTTCCTTCTGCTGGTGTTGCTTCAAGATTATATAGATTATTGGTATCCTTCTGATAATTTATTAATCTATTTCTCATAAAGTCCAATACTTCTCCAGCGAATTTCTGACCTTCAGCTTCCCCAATTCCTTTACCAATTAGATTTAGTGAAGCCTCATTCATTCCTACCAATCCAATTGTTGAGAAATGATTCTTCCAGTATTCATTGTAACTTTGTTTGATTTTCCTTAAGTAAAACTTAGTATATGGATATAGATTTGCATCTGTGAATCTCTCCAAGATTTTCCTTTTTATCTCTAGACTTTCCTTTGCTATATCCATTTTCTCGGCAAGAATCTTGTAGAATTCCTTCTTGTTCTTGGCCAAATATCCAATTCTTGGCAGGTTAATTGTAACCACACCAACTGATCCCGTAAGAGCATTCGCGCCGAATAGACCTCCACCTCTTCTGTCTAATTCCTCAAGATTCAATCTCAATCTACAACACATTGATCTAGTATCTTCTGGCTTCATATCTGAATTTACGAAATTACTGAAGTATGGAACTCCATACTTAGCAGTGATTTCCCATAGACCAGCAAGATTCTTGTTATCCCAATCGAAATCCTTTGTAACATTCACAGTTGGAATTGGGAATGTGAATACTCTTCCAGCAGCATCACCCTCGGCCATAACCTCGAAGAATGCCTTATTGAACATATCCATTTCCCTTTGAAATTCTGAATACTTCTCCTTCTGTAACTTACCACCAATTACAACTTGTTGACTCTTGAAATTAGATGCAGGAGTTAGATCAAGTGTAATATTTGAGAATGGTGTCTGAAATCCTACTCTTGTTGGTACATTCATATTAAATACGAATTCCTGAATACTCTGTTTAACTTCATCATATTTTAGGCCATCATATCTGATAAATGGAGCCAGTAGAGTATCGAAATTGGAGAAAGCAATTGCTCCCGCTGCTTCTCCTTGCAATGTATACATGAAGTTCACCGCTTGACCCAATGCAGTTCTCAAATGCTTTGGTGGCGCTGATTCTATCTTATCTGATACACCCTTAAAGCCTTCAACAAGTAAATCCATAAGATCCCAACCCACACAATAGATTGATAATGTTCCCAAATCATGTAAATGTAGATCACCACTCTCATATGCTTCCCTTATTTCCCTAGGATAAATCTTGTTCAACCAATAAGTCTTACTAACCTCAGAGAAAATATAATTATTTAGTCCCTGCAATGAATATCCCATATTACTGTTCTCCTTAACCTGCCAGTCGAGCTTACCAAGATAGCCGTCTATAAGCCCAAGTGAGGCTGAAGTCGCGTAAGCACGCATTTCTGCGTGCTGTGCTCGATAAAGTATGTATGCCTTGGCTGATTTCTTGAATTTTGATTTCATGAGAACCTGCTCAACGACATCCTGAATCTGTTCTACTCTTGGAATTCCATTATCAGAATTCAATTTAATATTCTTCAGTTCAAAATCAATAACTTCCTTTGTGAGAGACTTGGCTGTCTTCTCATCGAACTCACCAGTTGCCTTTCCAGCCTGATATATTGCCTTCGCAATCTTCTTTGACTCAAATTTAACTTCAGTTCCGTCTCGCTTTATTATTGTTTTAAACATGTTTATTGATAAATAATTATTAATGGATTTTCATTATCCCTCTAGTTGCGTACTTTCGCAATTAATAAACATGTGGATATCAATTTCAGACATTGAAAGAGAACAATGTAAAGTATTATTTGA
>CAZOGG010000006.1:0-3733 GCA_964579565.1 uncultured Candidatus Saccharibacteria bacterium
CGTAGCTCAGTTGGTAGAGCAATCGCTTTGCAAGCGAAAGGTCAGGAGTTCGAATCTCCTCGGGTCCACAAACGTTAAGAAAATCTGCCATACGGCAGATTTTTAGTTTGGGGAAGGCGCAGCGAAGTTTTCGTTTGAGCGAAGCGAAAGGCAAAAACCGCGAGCCGGGGTCGAGAGAAATTTCCGTCAGGAAATTTACTCGTGACCACAATAGCTAGTAATCCAGGACCTGTGACCGAATCTCCTCGGGTCTACTAGGAAAATTTACGTAATACTTGCATAAATATGAAAAGTGTGTTTATATATGTGAAGATCATCAGTCTCGGCACCTTGCCAAGTCAAAGAATATTCAGGTGATCAAGCAAGAAAGGATTAGGTTATGACACCTACCGTCAAGTACGGAACCATAGTTAACGCTAGCTATACGCCAGAGAAAACCTCTTGCCTCATTCGACCCGACATTGCTCGGCACGATCACAAGGAAGTCTACTTCCTCAATCAGGACAGCCGCTCACCATACGAGCGCACTGTAGGTGATGTTGTTCTGCGCGAGGAGTATTTCGGCACCAGCGCAGAGGATTACCTCTATCTCAAGAACCACAAGACATCCGTCGGAGATCGTGTGGCCTACTATGAAGTAGAGACTCCGCGTGGTCCTCGGGCATATCGTTGGACTTTGGCAGAGGAATGGGATCGTGGCATGAAAGTGCTCGAAACTCGTTCCAATCCAGAGCAACCTCTCACGAGGGTGTACCGTTTCGCCGAGGATCACATATCAAAGATTGTGGTATGGGAAGGATTCTTCGATCGTCTCGCAGAAGCGGTGCGACTCGACGAGCCTTTTCTTCGTCTTGAAGGGCTTCACTTTGAGTGGCGACTGGTCCATGGCTGGAAACCACTTGAAGATGTGCGAAAGGATTACTTTTCGACGCACATTCCCTTGAGTGAGGAGTGTAAGATTCGTTCCATGCGAATGTATCTGGCTCTGCTCATCGAGCGCGGCATCAGTATCTTTGCTCGCGACCAAGGGAAAGAGTCAGGTGTTGGGTGGTTGTGGTACGCCGCTATCGGCCGCGCACGCAAAACAAACGGCGTACATAACCTTTGGGGATTGGAGCGGCGACTGCCAGATGGAAATCCGGGCATCCTCCGCACCTGCTATGGGGTTGGTCTCATCACAAACTTCGATCCACTCTTCCTGCGGTTACTTGATGGATACGGTTACGGTCCTGACCCTAGTGAATACCGTAAAGATGCGGAACATCTGGTGGAGAGACTTCGTTCAGACAAGCAGATTGGTTTCTTTCATCTTCATCCGTCTCGCGTTCGTGATGAGGCGGCAAAGATGGAGCACTATACCTGTATGGTAAAAAGGATGAACTGCAAGGTTTCATCACCGACACCGAGTACACAGCTCGTCCCGTAAGTTTCAAACGTTAGCTCACAAGAAAGTCCATAAGACATCTTGTGGGCTTTTCTTTTGCCAAAACCGATTTCCATGTTACTATCCTACCCAAGACAACTTAAGTAAAGTGTCTCCATTCCCAAAAGGAGTGCAACATGAAAGTTGGTATAAGTGAAGACGAATGAAGAAAAAATAAGTGTATCGGATCGTATTGCAAACGCAGAATCAAACCTCTCGGGGTCCAACTGCAAAAAAGCACGAAGGCGAAGAGGGTGCACCTCACAACCTTCGAAACGGAGACTTCGCCTAATATGTGAATTATATGGTGGAGTCTGCTCACAAATACAAGTCTCAGAATAAAAAATGAGAACTAGATAACAAAGACCATTCCGCAAGGGATGGTCTAAATTTATTATAATATGCTATAATTATTTCCATAAAACTATGATCCCCCTAAGCTTCATTGTTATAGCACTCATCATTCTATCTATCCTTACTTATTGGACTACTGCTTTCATTATTATCTATCACCTTATCAGATTTGGTATTGGAACTCAGCCCAAGATTCTGGCAGGGGTGTTCTTCTTTGGTTCAGCATTTCTTTCTCTGATTAGTATTTTCTTTTTCCTTAATATTGATTTAAATTCATTATATGTCTTCAATATTTAAAATTTTTAAAGTTAGTACCAATTCATTCGAGGGCCAAGAGACTGGCGAGAAGGTTATTATGCTTCTAAGAAGGCATCCTATTGTTATTCTACTAAGATTATTGGGTCTTACTATCGCGTATTTCTTGCCACTTATAGTTAGTGCTGTGTTTTTCGAATATATTATTCAGTATGGTTTTGTCTCTTTGTATTTATTTCTAATAAGCATTTGGACTCTATTAATCTGGATTATCGCATTCTATTCCATAACTATGTATGCACTTGATGTGTGGATTGTTACCGATAAGAGAATTATAGATAGTACTCAGCATGGATTCTTCAGTCGCAAGATTTCTGAATTACATTTACCTAGAATTCAGGATATTTCTGTAAATGTTAGTGGTTTCCTACAAACTGTATTTAAATATGGAGATTTACATGTTCAAACTGCAGGAACAGAGGAGAGATTTAATTTCCTTCAAGTGCCTGATCCTAATTTAGTTAAGGATTCAATAATGAAAATGACTTTTGCAAATCATACTCATAATAATGTATAGTAGTATCCTATGAACGAAAAGTTTCTAAAACCATATAATGCCAAGGAAGTTGAGCCATTAATATACAAGAAATGGGAAGAGGGAGGATATTTCAATCCAGACAATTTCGCAGATAAGGACGCCAAGCCTTTTAATATTATTATGCCTCCAACCAATGCGAACGGCTCTCTACATGCCGGTCATGGACTGGTTATGACTATTGAGGACATTATGACTCGTTACAAGAGATTACAGGGATTTAAGGCCTTATGGTTACCTGGACTTGATCATGCTGGATTCGAAACTCAAGTAGTGTATGAGAAGAAATTAGAGAAAGAGGGAAGATCCAGATTCGATATGGAGCCCAAAAAGCTTTATGAAGAAATAATGGACTTTACTCTGACTAATTCCAAGAATATTCTATCGCAAGTTAGAAGTATGGGCTCATCATGTGATTGGAGTAGAACCAAGTTCACTTTAGATGATGATATTGTTAAGACTGTATATGGAACTTTCAAGAAGTTGTATGATGATGGACTTGTATACAGAGGTAACAAGATAATTAGTTGGTGTCCTAAGCATCAAACTTCTTTCTCAGATTTAGAAATAAAGGACGAGGAGAAGGTAGAGCCTTTCTACTATCTGAAATATGGTCCT
Organism: uncultured Candidatus Saccharibacteria bacterium; assembly: GCA_964579565.1. Lineage (GTDB taxonomy): Bacteria > Patescibacteriota > Minisyncoccia > Phycocordibacterales > PALSA-1337 > CAIOGI01. Next base: position 3,246 of record CAZOGG010000006.1, read on the forward strand.
TTCACTATTTCCACATCAAGACCAGAGACAAAGTTCGGTGACAAGTATGTTGTTATGCATCCAGATGATAAGAGATATGAGAAATACAAACATGGAGATAAGTTCGAGGCAGAATGGATAAATGGCAAGGTTATTGCAACAGTTATAAAAGATGAGGCTATTGATATGTCATTCGGTACTGGTGTTATGACTATAACTCCTTGGCATGATGCAGTAGACTTTGACATTGCCAAAAGACATAACTTAGACAAAGAACAGATAATAGATGATAGAGGAAAGCTATTGCCCGTAGCTGGAGAATTTGCAGGTATGAGTATTAATAAAGCTAGGTCTTTAATCATAGAGAAATTAAAGGGTAAAGGGCTTGTTGAGAAAATTGATGAGAATTATAAACATAATATAAAGACTTGTTATAAATGTGGAACAACTATTGAACCTCAAATAAAGAGTCAGTGGTTCGCAAAGATGAAGCCATTAGCTGATAAGGC
>CAZOGG010000006.1:3833-11736 GCA_964579565.1 uncultured Candidatus Saccharibacteria bacterium
TAGGTAATACTCCAGGAACATCTCTAGCTTTGTCTGAGGATAAGATTCGCGCATACAAGAACTATGCCAATAAGCTCTGGAATATTACTAGATTTGTATTGAGTAGTGCTGGAGACATTAAGTATAATCCTAACTTTGATAAATACGAGGAAATAGATAGCAATCACATTTCAGAATGGAAATCAGTTCTAGCTGATATTACTACTGATATGGATAATTTCCGATTCTATTTAGCTGGAGAGAAGCTATACCATTATTCATGGCATAATTTCGCTGATAAGATCCTTGAGGAAAGTAAAAAAATACTAGCAGAAGGTACTGATTCACAGAAGCAATCAAGAAAGAATATGCTAATTCAGATATTGTCTGAGTTATTGATTTGTCTGCATCCATTTATACCATTTGTTACAGAGGAGATCTGGTCAGATATGCCAATTGATGGTAAAAAGATGTTAATAGTTGAAACTTGGCCCACAAAGTCAAAAAGTTAGATATAATATGTGCATATGAGTACACAGGCTGTCCGAAATCTTGATGAAAGCTTTCGAACAAATATTCAGGTGAGGAAAAAAGGCTCGAAATCAGAGTCCTATTATACTATCCTCAAGTATTTCGCTGGAATAACTCAGTTTCTAACTTGGCCTATTGCATACGCTTTCTTCAATCTACTATTCAAGATCAAGATTAATGGTAGGGAGAATCTACGAAATATAAAATCACCATTTATCATAATTTCCAATCATGTCCTATTCTACGATAGCTTTCTGTTCAGACTTATATTAGGTTTTAATACATATCATCTACCACTTAGATTCATGGCTGTTAAGGATTTCAGTCATTGGTATTTGAATTTTTTATCCAAGATTCGAATAGTCGATATTGTGTATGGTTTGTTCGGTGTATTCGTCGTATATCAAGGAAGGGGAATTCACAAGAATCTTGAAGAAGCAGTTAGGATAATCAAAAACAATGGAAATGTGGTTATATATCCAGAGGGAAGTGTGATAAGTACCGGAAAGGTTGAGAATTTCAAACATGGCGCATCAGTTCTAGCAAAGATGACAGGTGCAACTGTTATTCCAATTTCAATGAAATTAAAAGGAGGGAAATTGAGGAGAGAATTTATTATTAATATTGGCAGAGATATAAAGTACAATGAATCAGATTCATCGAAGGAGATAACAAGAATATTTCATAAAGTTATTACAAAGCTTCATAGTAGGGATTAATCGGTAGTATTATTTCAACTTTTGCACCATAATTCTCACCATAAGAATCAATATCTATCCTGCCTTTATGCCCACTAATTATAGCCTTAGCAACCTGTAGACCAATTCCCATTCCTATAGGATTCTTCTCTTGAGCTCTCTTGCTTCTATAGAATAGTTTATTGAACAGATTCGATCTCTCTTCAGGTGTAATTCCTACACCTGTGCTTTCTATTTCCAAAACAAGGTTATTATCAATCACTTTATTTGAAATATTAATCACACCTCTGTGGAAGTTATACTTAACTGCGTTTTCAATAATTATTGATAGTGCCTCTCTTATCTTACCAATATCCATCTTTATTTCAGGCCATACATTGGATGATTTGATATAATTCACCTTCAATCTCATTGCATCAATATCTAATCTCAATTCTTGAACAATATTATCTATAATCGATCTCACATTGCCTGTTGCCAGCTTAAGAATCTGCGAATCTATCTTAAGTGTTGTTATATTTAGGAAATCATCAACGATCTGAGAAAGTCTACTGGTTGAATCCTTGGTTCTAATAACAGAATTCCTGGCCCGATCATCAATATAGCCACTTTCACCGGCAATAAGTGATTCCAGCTCGTATTTGATGGTTGTAATTGGGGTTCGGAGATTGTGTTGGGTCATTAATATGAATTGGTCCTTTGTTTCATTCAATTTCTCGAGGTCCTTTCTGGCTTTATTCTCAATGGCATAGGCCTTTCTAATTTCGGTGGTTTGAAACTCAATCATTTTTGATAGACCAGCATTTATTTTTTTAAGTGTTTCTGATTCAGAGTATTCTTCTTTAATTTTTGTAATTAAGTAATACATTAAAAAGATGAACACAATTAAAGTAATAATTTTAATATAATACAATCTTGTAAAATCTATAAAAAAGTTGAAAATGAATGCAATAGCTAATAGTATCGCTATAGTTACACTCATTATGTTTGTAACATTCATTTGCCGATGCTTTATTATCGAATACATAATTATTGGAACCCATATTATTTCTAGAATTGCACCTAGCCAGTTAAAGTCATAAACATTAAATCTAGGCAGTAATATGCATAGTATTGTTGCTGGGATTGAACCAAGAATGATAGTAATTAACATAGAAACTATATTTTTTCTTGCTAGTTTACCTTGGGTTCTAAAATACTCCTTAATTAACCTATGAACACCAAAAATGAAAAATCCAAAGAAAATAATATCGAACAGTGCTGAGCCGTTGCCAAATGACCAAACCCATCTAGAAATTGATTCGCTCTTGCCTATGTCAGAAATTATATAATTTGTAAAGATATAAATATAGAAAAAGGTTAGTTGTAATACTACAAAAAAGTAAATAATTTTCTCGCTAATACTATTTTTACTTGGAAATGTTAAAAATAATAAGCAAAATACACTAGCAATTAAATTACCAAGGTAATAGTTTAACCTAATAATATATATAGCATATAAACTGTTATCAGTATTTATAAGTAATCCAACACAAGCTATCCAGATTGAAACGATAAAAATTGCTGTAGAGAAAATTTTTGCAGATAGACCAGCGCCATTAATTTTAATTATAAGTGATAAAGCTGCAATGATTATTGAGACTGACCAAATTGATATAACTACTAAATCTGTGTTCATATAAAGTTATAATATCACATACTACTCAATATTAATTATAATGCTATAATATGATAAACATTAATATGGATAAAAATAAACCAACAATTAATTATTTCAACAAGTACACAAGTTTCCTGAAGGATAATGGTCTTCTACCAGCAGTTTATGATATTGATGGTCCATCTATTTCACCAATTATAAGTATCGACGGGTCAAAATTTTTAACTTTTTGTTCAAATAATTATCTTGGGTTAGCTGGAAATAAAAAAATTAAAGAACAAACAAAAAAAGCGATTGATAAGTATGGAACTGGTTCTGGTAGTACAAGGCTCCTCTCAGGAAGTCTGAAAATTCAGAAAGAATTTGAAAATAACCTCGCAAAATTTTTTGACTATGACTCATCAATTACTTTTTCTTCAGGATATCTTGCTAATGCTGGGGTCATAAGAATGTTAGTTGATCCATTTCCATATTTTGAATTACCAAACATTAAAAATATTTTCGGTAACGATAACGGTCTTATTATTAGTGATGAATTAAATCACGCATCAATTATTGATGGAGTTAGACTTGCTAAGTCACCTAGAATAGTTTTTAAACACAATGACATGCAAGACCTTGAGAAGATTCTATCTAAAAATAAAAATAGCAGGAAGCTAATAATTACTGACGGTGTTTTTAGTATGGATGGCGATATAGCTAACCTGAAGGAAATTTCAAAATTAGCGAAATTACATGATGCAGTTCTGTTTGTTGATGATTCACACGCAGTCGGAGTGTTGGGTGACAAGGGGCAAGGAGTCTCTCATATGCAAGGTGTAGAAAAGGATGTTGACTTAATTATGGGAAGTTTCACTAAGGCCTTTGGTAGTATTGGTGGTTTTATAACTGCTAATAATTCAATTGTTGACTATCTAAGACTTACCGCAAGAAGCTATATATTTTCTGATCCAATACCACCGGCAATTGTTTTCGGTCTTATTACTACTCTTAAAATAATTGAAAGTGGTGACAATCTTAGAAAAAAGGTTCTAGCTAACTCAAATCAGTTAAGAAATGGTTTGACAAAGTCTGGATTCACAGTCATAGGAAATGGAACACCAATAGTCCCATTGCTAATTGGTAATGAAAAGCTAGCGATTAAATTTGCAGATGAATTAATTAAAAATAAAATTCTTGCACCTTGCATAAGGAAACCCGCGGTCCTTGATGGAATGGAACGAATAAGATTTTCTGTTATGGCAACTCATAGTGAAGAGCAAATTGATAAATTATTAAATATCTGTCACGATTTGGGAAAAAAATTAAAAATGATCTAATTAAATGATTCTAAGTATTATCTTAGTTATAGTTGTGTTCCTAAATATATCACTTAGTTTTTTTGTCTTGAGTCAAAACTATCGTTCACTAAATAATAGATTTTTCTCATTATTAAGTCTAACATCAGGGCTATGGACTTTCTCAAATTTCATGACTGGTATACAACCCATTCCTATATGGTTATTAAGTACCTATTCCTTTGGAGCACTTGTTATTGGAATTGGAATAATATGGATATTGGTGGTTATCGACAAGACTTTAAAAATGGGTAGGGCATTGTTTATAATGTCCATTTCAGCAATATTCTCAATTTGTTCTTACATACCCGGTTTTATTGCTAAAGACTATGGTGAGATTTATTTAGGGGGTGTATTTACTGGCGTGGCAGGTGTTGGAATTATTATTTACACATTTGTATTTTTGTTTGGTGCAATTTTTATTCTATGGAAGCTATATTTTGCAAGAAAGAATAGTAACGACCCACAAAGAAAATCTCAATTACTTTCAATATTCTACGGTACTCTTATATTAGTTATAATTTCTGCATTAACAAGTTTTATATTTCCAACATTTTCTATTTTTACATTTAGTGGACTAGATAGTATTGGTCTATTATTCTTTCTTTTATTTATTGCATACGCGATTACAAAGCAAAATCTATTTGACATAAGGGTTCTTGCTACCGAATTAATAACATTCGCTATGTGGATATTCATTCTGGTTAGGACAATTCTTGCTGATAACAGCCAGGAGATGATTCTCGAAAGTGGTCTATTCATTATCACTGTAATTTTTGGTATTTTCCTCATCAAAAGTGTTATTAGGGAGGTTAATCAGAGAGAAAAGATCGAGAAGCTTGCCGTTGATCTCAAAAGAGCCAATACCAGACTTCTTGAACTTGATAAGCAGAAATCTGAGTTCGTATCATTTGCTAGTCATCAATTAAGAGCGCCTCTGACTGCAATGAAAGGCTATGCCTCACTATTGATTGAAGGAGAGTTCGGTGAGATTAAGGATGAGGTAAAAGGGGCTATTAAGACCATTCTGGATTCCTCTAAGACTCTTACGAATATCGTTGATGATTACTTAAATGTTTCTAGAATTGAACTAGGTACAATGAAGTATTCCTTTGAAATTATTGATTATAGGAAAATGATCAGAGATGTTGTTGAAGAATTGAAGCCAAATATTCAGAAGAGTAAATTAGATTTCAGTTTACATTTCCAGCCTGATAATGAGACAGAGAAGTTCATTATTCACGCTGATAAGGATAAGTTTAAGCAGGTTATAACAAATCTAATAGATAATTCCATCAAGTACACACCTAGTGGATCTCTCGATATATCACTTGTTAAAAATATTAAAGATAAGAAGATTGTATTCTCAGTAAAGGATACTGGAGTTGGTATATCACCAGAAGCTATGCCTAAGCTATTCTCAAAGTTCGTAAGATTAACAAATGCTAATAAGCAGAATATTTATGGAACTGGACTTGGATTATTCGTTGCTAAGGATATTGTGACTGCGCATCAGGGTAGAATATGGGCTGAGTCTGATGGGGAAGGTAAAGGATCAGTGTTTAATGTTGAAATAGATATGGCTGCATAAAAAACAAGACCCCGGGAACGAATTCGGGGTCTGTTGCTTGCGATGGTGGAAAATTAATCCCAATCACCGCGATTCTCTTCAGCTTTCCTGTACCAAGATTTCTGAGGTGCACGCAACTTGCGAACCTCATTCTTGGCAGGCAAATGCCTCTGAGATGTCTTGAATTGAGCCCCTCCCGAAGTACCTGTCGCAGCATTCCTCATTGCTGTGAACAAACTTGCTCGAGTTGTGCTATTCATGCCAAATATAATATACACCACAAAAATTTCACTGTCAAATGGTACTATTTCACCATCTCATCCACAACCGCCTTTACATCTGCTCCATCTGCTTTACCCTTGAGTTCCTTCATCAGCATTCCGACAAACTGTCCTAGTTTGGTCTTGTCTAATACTCCAACTGTAGCTAACTTTGACTCTGCCACCTTTCTAATTTCCTCTCTTGTCATCATTTGTGGCAAATACGCCTCAAGGAAAGCCAATTCTGCCTTTTCCTTTGTTGCTAGATCAGATCTTCCACCCTTTTCGAATTGATCTATTGAATCCTTGTGTTGCTTAACACTTCTTCTGATCAGCGCTAGTACACTTTCATCATCTAGGAACGCATCCAAACTACCTTTTGATATTAGCTCATTTGTGAATGAACTAAGAAGCCCCCTGATAACATCTAGCCTTATAGCGTCCTTAGCTCGCATTGCATCTATTAGTTGCTTTTTGATTGTTTCGTGTATTTTCATAATATTGATATAATAGCATATATGAACGAACTCATCATAATACTTGTAATTGTGCTTTTAATAGTGATTCTTATGGTTGTTTTCCTTTATTTCAGAAAGACTAAGCCCGCACCAGATGCCGACAATGTAGGATTGAAGCTCATATTGGAACAATTAAATGAACTGAACCGCACAGTAGATAGTAAGATTGGTGAGAATGCTAAAAATATGCGCGAATCAATGCAAGCCCAGCTCTCTGAATCTACTAGAATGATTCGTGAAGTTACAGCAGGCCTTACCAAGCTAGATGAGACCAATAGACAGGTGGTATCATTTGCTGATCAATTACAATCTTTACAGGATATACTTAAGAACCCTAAGCATAGAGGTATACTAGGTGAATATTATCTAGAAACACTATTGAGGAATGTACTGGCTCCAACTCAATACAAAATGCAATACCCATTTGCCAATGGGGAAATAGTAGATGCGGTTGTATTCGTTAAGGACAAGGTGATCCCAATCGATTCCAAGTTCTCACTAGAGAATTATAACAAGCTAGTAGAGGAGAGGAATCCAATTGAGAAGGAGAAATTAGAGAAAGCTTTCGTTTCTGATCTCAAAATGAGAATTCAAGAAACAGCCAAGTACGTACGCCCATCAGAGGGTACAATGGAGTTTGCTTTCATGTTCATACCCCATGAGGCCATATACTATGATCTACTAGTCAACAAGATAGGAGCGATAACTGAGGAAACAGATAATTTAATACAGAGAGCAGCCAATAAGTATAAGGTGATAATTGTATCGCCAACATCATTTCTCGCGTATTTACAGACAGTTTTGCAAGGATTAAAGGCTTTACAGATCGAGGAGACTGCAAAGGACATAATAAAGAGGGTAGATGACCTTGGTACTCACCTTAAGAAATACGAGGAATATCACAATAAATTAGGTACTTCATTATCTACTGTTATTAACCATTACAATAATTCAGGTAAGGAATTAAAGAAGGTGGATAAGGATATTTTGCGTATTACAGGTGATACCCCAGGAATTGAGACTTTAACTGTTGACCATCCAGAAGAGATAGTGTAAGATAGTGTAACTATGGAATTTGCAGTAATACAAACAGGTGGAAAGCAATACAAGGTCGCTGTTGGCGATGTTGTTAAGATTGAGAAGATAGTAGGGGATTATAAAGAAGGCGATAAGGTCGTTTTTGATAAGGTATTACTAGTAGATAATGGTTCAGATACAACAATAGGAACTCCCTATATTACAGGTGCCAAGGTTACAGCTTCAATCACTAAGATTGGCCGTTTAGCAAAGGTAAATGTTATTAAATAAAAGCAGAAGAGTAAGTACTTCAAGAAGAATGGTCATAGACAG
>CAZOGG010000006.1:11746-12260 GCA_964579565.1 uncultured Candidatus Saccharibacteria bacterium
ATTTCGAGGTAAAGATTGAGGGGGTTAAATAGGGAAATTGGATAGGTATTGACAAATTGGCACTAAATGTGCTAATTTTGTTTTGGGCTTGGATTAAAACCTGAGCAGGAGAATCAAATTTAAAAACTATAGCCCATGATTCCTTCTGCTTGATGCAGAAAGGGTGAAGTCATGGACTGGTACAACAAATGTCGGTTTTGCGATGCAAAGTCTGACGTGCCACACGGCGTCAACTGCCCGACCCTAGATAAGAACCCTGACTGGGCCACAAAGGAGTGGCAGAAAGGGTATGATCGAGGGGTTGTGGACGACCTCATTCACTACTGGCAGCTGCAAAGCTACAGTGTACCGTTCAGGATTGGTTACCTGAAAGGTCGAGATGAGGTCGATCGTGCAATTGAGGACGCCGAGCAGGCTCGGTTGAACTTTCCGCATCAAGAGTACTGACTAGATGGAAAGGTGAGTATGGACTAAAATCTTCACATAAACACAGGGATGCTTTGGCATCCCTTTT
>CAZOGG010000007.1:0-11552 GCA_964579565.1 uncultured Candidatus Saccharibacteria bacterium
ACGATATTCAAATACGCCATTATTACCGGTCTTTCAGCTATAGCATTTATTCCATTATATGTTGCAAATCCATTATTCTTTCCATTTATTACTGGTAAGGGTTTCGCCTTCAGAATTATAGTAGAAATAGTCTTTGTTTTGTGGCTTATCTTGGTCCTCAGAGAGAAGGGTACAAGTGATTATGGTACAGACAGAAGTGTTGCTCCAAGATATAACTATCTAACTATTTTTATAACCGCATTTACTCTCGTTGCCCTAGTTGCTGATTTATTGGGTCTACACCCACTTAGAAGTATCTGGTCAAATTCCGAAAGAATGGAGGGGTGGATTACAATCGTTCATCTTTGGGCCTATTTCATTGTTCTTTCAAGTATATTTGGTTCTGGATCTGAGTTAAGGAAGAATTGGCATCGATATTTAAATGTAACTATTGTTGCCTCAATTATTGTTGGTGTATATGGATTTTTCCAGTATTTCGGTTGGGCCCAGATACATCAAGGTTCATCAAGAATAGATGCTTCATTGGGTAACTCTGCATATATGGCTGTATATATGCTTATACATGTATTCATATCTGCATATTTAGCTATAGTTAGTTATCCAAAGAGTAAGATTCTCGCATCAATCTACTCAATTCTTTCAATCGTATTCTCATTCTTAATGTTCCAGACTGGAACAAGAGGAACTATTATCGGTTGGGCGGTAGGTATTACTGTTGCATGCTTTATTTATGCAGTATGGGGAAGAGAAGAAAAGGGACAAAGCAATTTGTCACGATCTATTGCGGGCGGGTTTATACTATTAATTATAGTTTCTTCAACACTATTGTTTGCAAACAAGGAGGCATCTTGGGTTAAGAATAGTGAGGTATTAAATAGACTTGCATCTATATCAATTAAGGATACTAGAACACAGGCTAGAGGTTATGTGTGGCCAATGGCTATAAATGGCGCATTCGAAAGTACTAAGACAACTATAATTGGTTGGGGTCAGGAGAACTTTAACTATGTATTTAATAAGAATTACACTCCCAAGATGTGGTCTCATGAACAATGGTTCGATAGAGCACATAATGTTTACTTGGATTGGCTAATTGCTGGGGGATTGCTAGGGTTATTATTGTATCTATCACTGTACATTACTTCTATAGTCTATGTATTTAGAAGTGATATGAGTCTCGGGCAGAAATCAGCCTTACTAGCACTTATTGTTGGTTACGGCATACACAATGTATTCGTATTCGATAATCAGACAAGTTATGTACTATTCTTCACTATTCTTGCCTTTATATATACGCTCAGAAATTCTAAACAAATGGGAATATTTAAGGATAATGATAAGAAGGTCTCAGAAGATTATATTACTGTTAGAGATTATATATTTGTACCTATCGTTGTTATATGTTTCGCTGTTGTAATGTACTTTGTGAATATAAGAAATATTCAAGCAAATGTAAGACTTATTGATGCACTTAGATCATGTTCAAATGGTGGTAATCCGTCAGCTAAGTTCTATGAGAAGGCTCTTAGTTACAATCAAACAGTATTAAATCAAGAAATAAGAGAACAATTAATTAATTGTTCAATGAATGTAATATCGAGCGAGTCTATTTCTCCTCAGACTAAGAATGAATTCTTCAATTTAACAAAAGCAGAAATAGAGAATCAAATTAAGGAAACACCAAATGATGCAAGAATATATATATTGGCTAGTTCATTCTATAATTCTGTAGGTGATTGGGCATCAGCATTGCCAATGATCACTAAGGCAAGAGAATTATCTCCACAGAAGCAGACTTCGATGTTTGATCTTGCGGTTAATTATATTAATACAGGCAAGCCCAAGGAGGCAGTAGAAATAGCAGAGAAGGCTTATGAATTGGCTACTGACTATCCAGTTGCACAGTCAGTCTATGTAGTAGCATTGATAAATAATGGTGAAGAGAAAAAGGCAAAAGAACTATTCCCAAATAATCCAGAACTATTCTCCGATCAGAGAGTTATAAGTATATATATGAAGAATAAGCAGTACGATAAGGCTATAGTTGCATACAAGGAAGTATTGAAGAAGAGTCCAAACGATGCTGATATTCGTTCTAGACTAGCGTCTGTATACTATATAAGTAATCAAATGCAAAATGCTATTGCAGAGTTAAAGGTTCTAAAGACACTATCACCACAGCTTAACAAGGAAATAGACACAGTAATAAAGCAAATAGAAGAAGGTAAACCAGTACAATAAATATTTACTTAGTATCTCTAATTAATGCTATAGGTCCTAGGGTTAATATACATAGAGCACCAATAATAGCGAAGAGATATGAACTAGATACGAACATTAATCCAACAACTGTTATTAAGGGTGCAATAAAGAATGATAATGGTCTTGTAATTCTAAATATACTTAGGATTTCGGAATCTTTGACATCTACTTTCTTGAAGAAATATGTTTCTACCATTGCTTCTGCTGAAGCTGCACCTATACGAGTGATGAACAAAGCAATAGCCCATAATGCTAGACTCTTCACTGTTATGAAGCTCAGTAATATTGTCGATATACCCATTATAATATAGCCTATAGCCATTATTTCTTTCTCGCCGTATTTCTTGTCTGCCAATCTGCCTAATGGTGTCTCAACTAATACGAAGGGAACGAGCATTATTGTAAATATTATGCTTATTTCTGACCAACTAAAGCCTATGTATTTATTCAAATATATAGGAGTGTATATTGTCATCCAAGAATAGAATGTCTGTAGAATTATATTAACAAAGGTTAGCTTGGACAGATCCTTATCATTTAATAGTAGTTGAACTGATCTGATTATCGATATCTTGGGATAATGTGGATCTTTAAATTTAGGGAAATTCCTATATATTAAATAAAAAACAGGGAATAGAAGTCCAAATGCGCCAACATAAATAGCCTTATAACCATTATCGGCAATTATAATACCCGCAAGTAATGGTCCTAATATCCAAGCGCTATTCGACACAGTTAGATAATGACCTCGTATTGTGCCTGTATGCTTGGTGTCCGAATTCCTCTCCAAGAAAATATCTAGATTAAATGCAATAAGGTTAATCATTGCTAATGAAAGTATCATCAAAGGAATGATTATATATCCAGAATCAGAGTTTATTATTCCATAGAATAGTAGTATTTGTATTCCAACTAGGGTTAATGCGGTCTTGTAGTTACCGTATTTCCTCAATATCTTATGCATTGAAAGCAAACCAATTATAGTGATCACTGATTGTACTATATATATGAAGCTGAGGTTCTCTTCAATTGTAAACAGGGAAAGAAAACTGGAATTAAAATAAGAGGGCAGGGATACATGTAATGACAGGAAAAAGCTGATCAAGCCGATTGTATAAAGTGCGGTTGATTTGCCAATATTTGGATGATGCTTCATGTTATAAATTATAACATGAGGTTATAAAGGATTAGTCCTAAATTGTAAGTAATACGGGGATAACGATAGGTCTCTTGGCTGTCTTTTGTAATAAGAACTTACTTACATTGTCTGAAATGGCAGCCTTAACATAGTCAATGTTAATAGGATTCATTCCTTGTGTTGATTCTTCAACGGTGTTCTTAATTATTATTCTTGCATGATGTAGTAATTCTTGAGATTCTCTAAGATATACGAATCCTCTAGATATTATATCTGGACTCTTCTTCAATTTACCTGTTTGAGCATTTATAATTGCAAATACGATAAATATTCCATCCTGAGCTAGCATTTGTCTATCTCTAATAACAACATCTTGTATATCTCCAACTGAGAATCCATCAACCATAACTATTCCTGATGGAGCCTTCTCCTTTAATTTAACTATTTTCTCACCCTTATCTCGTATTTCTACTATAGACCCATTGTCTGGTATTACAATTGCATCATCCTTTAGACCATTTGCCTCTCTTGCGATGTCTCCATGAACTCTTAGCATGTAGTGATATCCGTGAACAGGCATAAAGAACTTAGGATTTATCTTTTTGTGTATCCAAGCTGTTTCATCTCTATTGGCATGACCAGATGAGTGAACATCCGCTATTCTATAGTGAATAATATTTGCACCTTGTCTTGAGAGATTGTCCTTGAGCTTCTGTACGGCTCTTTCATTACCTGGAACAATAGATGAGGATAGCAATATAGTATCTCTTGGAGTGATCTTGATGTATTTATGAGTCTTGTTAGACATTCTCATCATAGCAGCGAATTCATCACCTTGTGCACCTGTTGCAAGAACTATTATTCTCTCTGGTGGATGATTCTCAATTTCCTCTACAGTGATAAGTGTATCCTTCTTGGGCTTTAATAGTCCTAAATTTCTACATATTTCTATGTTTGTCTTCATACTTCTGCCTTCAACGACTACTTTCTTGCCGTATTTCTCAGCGTAATCAATTATCTTTAGCATTCTTTCTAGTAGGGAAGCGAATGTGGCGATAATTAGTCTACCTTTAGTATTCTTGATTATTTCCTCAATGTTCTTGTGTACGGTCTTCTCTGGCATTGAGAATCCTGGATTCTCAACATTTGTCGAGTCAGCCATAAGTAATAGGACTTTCTCGTTCTTGAATTTCTTGTCGAATTCCCCATTCTCTTCTTCAGTAGGTACTCCATCAACATGATCTAGCTTGAGATCTCCTGTATGAACTATTGAACCGAATGGAGTCTGGATAATTACACCCATGGCATCTGGAATTGTATGTGTAACTGCGAAGAACTTAACCTTCATTGAACCTAGGGTTATAGTTTCGTCTTTCTCAACTATCTTTATATCTAGTGGTGGAACATGAGTAAATTCTTCTTGTCTCTTCTTAACCATTACTGATGTAAGCATTCTTGTATATAGTGGTGGATTACCAATTCTTGGCATTACATAAGGTATACCTCCTATATGGTCTAGGTGTCCGTGTGTGATTATTACTGCTCTTATTCTATCTTTTCTTTCTTCTAGATACTTGGTGTTTGGTAATATGTAGTCTATGCCTGGAGTATTCTCGTCTTTGAATTGGAATCCAATATCAACGACGATAATGTCATTGCCACATTCTATCATTGTCATATTCTTACCAATTTCCTCAACACCTCCTAATGGAATTATTCTTATAGAATCAGGTGAAAGTGGGGGAACGGTATCCTCAACCTTCTTATGCATCTGTGTAGCTTCTGGTGGTCTTGATGGTCTCATTCCATGAGATCTAAGTGATGATTTCCTGAAAGGTCTATCACTTCGTCTTTCTGCTGTTCTTTCTACTGGCTTCTTTTCTATTGTTTGTTTTATATCGTTGTTCATATTTTTGTTTTATAATTTTATTTGTTTTTGTTTGCGAATATCTTCCATACTTTGTCTGTCTCGATGAACCATGATGCGGTACTTGATAATCTATCTGAGGGGTTATTAATTGGTCCGTACTCTACTCCTTGTATCTTGTCTGGAAGAATATATGTATATTCTGGGGAGTATAGGAACACTGCGGGTATATCGTCTTTTATTATTTTTTCAAATTCGGTATATAGTGCTAGTCTACTCTTATCATCAATGATTGTTCTTGCATCTTCTAGAATCTTATCTACCTTGCTGTTTACATATTGGGCAACATTGAGACCTGGGGAATTCCTCTGAGACGAATGCCAGAAGGCATAGAGATCTAGGTCCTTACCTATAAATTCACCGAACAATAATGCATCGTACTTTCTTGTCTTGATTATGTTCTGTGATAGGTCGCCGTATTCAAATACATTAATATCTACTTTTGCTCCTAGGCTTTCCCATTCTTTCTTAATTATTTCTGCAATTTGCTTGAACTCTGTAGTGTCGGCTGTGGCGATTGAGAATTCTAGTGTTTGTGTAGACTTCTTGTCTTTCTTCTCCATTATTCCATTACTATTTATGATCCATCCTGCCTTTGCAAGTATTTCTTTCGCCTTATCCTTGTCGCCTGAGAATTTACCTGATGATGTAGAATTCAATATGCTCTTTGGTAGGGGACTATCTATACTGATTCCATAACCATAAAGAACCTCATTTACAATCATGTCCTTATTTAGGGATATATCAAGAGCCTGTCGTATTTCTTTATTAGCTAGAATCGGAGCATTACTCTGATTAAAGAAAACTCCGAAGATTCTTGGTAGAGGAGTACTATGAACTGTAGTTGATGGAGTAGTCGAAGCAATTCTTGCCGATTCCAAAGGTGAAATTCCAGCCAGACTCTCAATGGTACCTGAGCTCAATGCTTCAATAGCTAATCGTTCATTTGGAAAGAAATAAATATGTATTGATGATAGATATGGTGTGTGAGTATAGAATTTATCAAATGAATTAAGTGTATAGCTTATAGGTATTCCTCCATTATCTCTTGATATTGATGATAACTTGAAAGGTCCTGATCCAATAGGTTCTAGATTGTACTGACTAAATATAAATTGACTTGCGTCTACGTTCTTCCATATATGCTTAGGTAATATGCCTATTGTAGTATTTGTTAGGAAAGGAGAATACGGCTGTTTTAATTGAAATTGAATTTCTCTTGCACTTACTTTCTTTATTGAAATATTTGCCCAGTCTGCTGCTTTGGGGCTTTTTAAATTTGCGTCTTGAATCTTCTGTATTGTGAATTCCACATCATCAGTAGTTAGAGCTGTGCCATCATGGAATCTAATATTATCCTTTAATACGAAAGTATATGTAAGTCCATCTGCAGATATTGAGTACTGTTCTGCGAGATCTACAACTAATTTACCCTCATCATATTTCATTAAACCTGAGTACACTAGTGTTGCAAGATCTCTATCTACATCAGTAAAGGCTAAAACAGGGTTGATGTATCTTGGTAAGCCAATCACACCCTCATTAAGTGATCCACCATGAGCAATTACTGGTAAAAGGAAAAGATTATTAACTCTATTAAGTAGTATTAATGAACTGAATATAGAAACAATAACTAGTATTGCTAGTATTAGCTTCTCAGTCGGTGAGAATTGTCTGACCAGTGAAAGGGCAATTTCTCCCTTTTTGAAATGGAATTCTTTCACAATAGTTTGCGAGTGTTAATTAAATAAGTGTAAGAAGTGAAGAAATAACGAAGAGTATCGCTACTAATATTGTTATTATGAAGAGAGTCTTCTCGAAGCCACGTCTTGTGTGGAATGCCGAACTAAAGTTGTCGCCACCTCCAAATGCGCCACCGATCTGTGCTCCAGTTCGTTGAAGTAATATAGCAGTTACTAAAATCACTGCTAGTACAATTTGTATGTACGGAAGTATAGAGGTTATCATCTTCATTGATAGACAATATATCACAGGGCATATATTGTTGCAAGTTCAAATGTATGTAATAATAGTATTAACATATGGAAAGCAAATCCCAACATTATTTCTTCTTAGTGATTCTCGTAGCAGCAATTATATTTACAATATTGATTTTTTATCCGTATTTAACGTCTTTATTGCTCGCACTGGTGTTCTCAGTGATGTTTAGACCATTACATAGATGGGTTTCTAGAGTATTCTCAAAGGGTAATCAGAGAAGCACTATATCTGCTTTCGTAACACTGTTCATTGTTGCGACTTTAATTGTTACTCCTCTCATATTTCTGGGTCAGCAGATATATTCTGAAAGTGAGCAGTTATATTTCAGTTTGACTGAGGAGGGTCAGAGATCAGAGATAATTAATACTCTTAATTCTATATCTCAAGCATTGTCGGATAGATTATTCAATGCATTTCCTGCTTATGACTTCAATTCATTGAATGTTACTACATATATACAGAACTTCTTGGAATGGTCATTCGCCAATCTAGATACTATATTCTCCAGTGTAACTAAGCTTGTCCTACAGATATTTATCATGCTATTCGCTTTATTCTATTTATTGAGGGATGGTGGCAAGTTCAGACAGGATATTATCACAGTAAGTCCACTAGCTGATAATTACGATGAATTGATAATGGTGAAGTTGAAGCAAGCTATACGTTCTGTTGTTGTGGGATCACTTGTTGTTAGTGTTATACAAGGCTTATTGACTGGTATTGGATTCTATATATTTGGTGTGCCAAATCCAGCTCTATGGGGAAGCTTCGCAGTTGTAGCCGCACTTATACCTGGATTAGGAACATCACTTATTATTGTTCCTGGAGTGCTTTATCTATTTTTCACAAGTACAAATCTATATGCTCTTGGACTATTAATATGGGGAATCTTCGCTGTGGGAATTATTGATAATTATCTAGGCCCTATGTTGGTTAATAAGGGTATACATATTCATCCTTTCATTATACTTCTTTCAGTTATGGGCGGATTAGTATTCTTTGGTCCGATTGGATTCATCGCAGGTCCACTTATTATTGCTCTATTGTACGCTTTGCTAGAAATTTACAAGACTACTAAATAATGTTAGAGTCAAAGGCAAATGGCATTTATCGATGATTTAACATTTCGTATTAAGGCGGGAAATGGTGGAAGTGGAGTTGTAAGATGGCGACATGAACGTGGCAAGGAGTTTTCTGGTGCAGCTGGAGGTAATGGAGGTAAGGGTGGTGATGTATATGTTAGAGGAATAAGAGATCTAGGTATTCTTGCTAGTTATAGAAATACCAAGGAGTTCGAGGCGGGTAAGGGTGGAGATGGTATGAGGAATAGTATGCACGGTGCTGATGGTAAGGACTTGGTAATCGATTTGCCAATCGGTTCTGTTATTACCGATCTTCGAACAGCAAGAGTTTATAATCTTAATTCTGAAGGAGAATCAATTAAAATATTAAATGGAGGAAGGGGAGGATTGGGAAATGAACACTTCAAAGCTTCAACAAATGTTACACCTAAACAGAGTACACCTGGAGTTGTTGGTGAAGAAGCTGATTTCCATATTGCACTTGAGTTAGTTGCTGATGCTGGTCTTATCGGATTACCTAATGCCGGTAAGTCTAGTCTTTTAAATGCTATTACAAACGCAAAGGCTCAAGTCGGTAGTTATGCGTTCACAACTCTAGAACCGAATCTCGGTGCCCTCAAGGGTGGTTATGTGATAGCGGATATTCCAGGATTAATAGAAGGTGCATCAGAAGGTAAGGGACTGGGTTATAAATTTCTTAGACATATAAAAAGAACAAAGAGATTATTCCATTTAATTTCTCTAGAAGAGAAAGCTATAGTTACTGTATACAAGACTATAAGAAAGGAATTGGAAAGTTACGGTCACGGACTTGAAGATAAGGAGGAAACAATTATTCTAACTAAGACAGATACAGCAGACGAAAAGACAATAGACAAAGCAATAACTTCATTAAAGAAATACAATAAAGACATACTAACAGTTACAGTTCTTGATGATAAGGATATAAAGGATTTAACAGATAAGATAACAAAGAGATTGAGTAAATAACTACGTTTTGCTATCATGCTTATATATGAGTGATAAATATTTGGCGACGATAGGATTGGAAATACATGCAGAACTCAAGACATCATCTAAGATGTTTTGTTCTTGTAGGAATAATCCAGATGAGGAAAAGCCAAATACCAATATTTGCCCAGTTTGTATGGGTCATCCTGGAACATTGCCAGTATTAAATAAAGAGGCAATAAAGCATGTTCTAAAGATAGGGTATGCAGTGGGTGGTAATATAGCTAATTACACTGAATGGGACAGAAAGAACTACTTCTATCCAGATATACCTAAGGGTTATCAGATAAGTCAGTACAAGTACCCACTAGTTTCTGGTGGATCTATGGCGGGGGTGGATATTACTAGAATCCATTTGGAAGAGGATACTGCCCAGTCAACACATGATATACATAAACAAAGCTTAATAAACTTTAATAGATCAGGAGTGCCACTTATGGAGCTTGTTACTGAACCAGTTATACATGATGCTATAACTGCTGTTAAATTTGCTAAAGAGCTACAATTGCTACTACGGTATCTCGGGGCAGGGGAAGCCAATCTAGAGAAAGGCGAGATGAGAGTCGAGGCTAACATTTCTGTGGCTACTCCAGAGAATACAGATAAGAGAAATTTCGGAACAAAGACCGAAGTCAAAAATCTAAATTCATTCAAGGCGGTTGAGAAAGCTATCGCATACGAAATCGATAGACAGATCAAACTAATAGAAACAGGTGAGAAGGTTGTGCAGGAGACAAGAGGTTGGGATGAGAATTCTGGTAAGACATTCTCTCAGAGACTTAAGGAGAGTTCACATGACTATAGATATTTTCCAGACCCTGATCTTCCAAAGTTGAAGATAACTGAAGTGGAAGAATTCTCTGAGGACAATCTCAAGAAGGAGACACCAGAGCTACCATGGACCAAGAGGGAGAGACTACAGAAGGAGTTCAACATGACTGACAAGGAAGTTGCAGTGATGATAGACTCACCTGAGGTTGGTAACTATTTCGAGAAAGTTATTTCTGCAAAAAGAAGCATAGCTAAACTTTCAATAAATTATATACTCACAGATTATCTCGGAATAATAAAAAAAGATAATATTAAATTAAATTCAATCAGCGAAAATAATTTTGCAAAGTTAATGATAATGATCGAAGACAAAAAACTTTCATCAAGAGGTGCGAAGGATATTCTGTCGATGATGACAAAAAATAATATTGATCCAGAGAAGTTAGCTATTGAGAATAATCTTATACAAAAAAGCGATGAAGGTGAAATTAAAAAGATAGTAGAGAACTTAATAAAGGAGAATCCAAGTGTTGTTGAAGATTACAAAAAGGGTAAGGTCGCTGCATTACAATTCTTCGTTGGTCAGGGTATGAAGGCTACCAAGGGATCTGCTAATCCAGAACTTCTAAAGAAGATCACTCTAGAGATAATAGGTTAGTCTACAGAGCATCAATTAATCTAGATGCTTCACGACAAGCTTCTTAACTGTTCTCTTATTAGACCTTCTAACACCAACAGCTAGCTTATCCATCTGATCAATTAATTCATTTATATCATCCACCTTGTAAACTCTATAGTTACTTATAGGGTGTCTTCCAGCTGGGAACCTTCCACTATTGTCCCAATTCCTCAAAGTAAGGGGAGAGACACCTAGAATCTTTGATGCTTCCTTAATTGTTATGTATTTTTTTTCCATATATTTTGCTTAATACTAGTATTAATAAATGTTACTAAACCTTGATAGACATTATAACATATATATTAATGATAAATAATGATTTATACACAGTATCAATGCTATTAAAATGACATGGATCAAGACTATAAATATTTAGTAAATTATTATGTTAGATCGGCAAATAATACCCCCAGTTATATTTCAATATAGACTTGGTATTTTTTATTGATACATTTATCACTAGTTAATTTTTTTATTCCCTATATCGCATTTAAAGAGGTCATTTTTTTCAGGTTTACATAAAATTTTGCATGATTTTACTTGCTTGTTAGAGTTTTATTCAGTAATTATATGATCAAATATGATTGATTATTGTAGTTAAATTCATCCGAGATGGTTTGTAACTTTGTTATTTATAGCCTTATTTATATTGATATATTTGTCTCGATTAGCCGAGATGAC
>CAZOGG010000008.1:0-9845 GCA_964579565.1 uncultured Candidatus Saccharibacteria bacterium
AAATTCGATCACGCGCTTCTCCCGAATGACGGTGACTTTAATTTCGCCTGGATACTTGAGATCTTTCTCAATCTTGTTTGCTATGTCTCTTGCCATGTTCTTGGCTTCTATATCTGTTATCTTTTCTGGAGTAACGAATATTCGTATTTCTCTTCCTGCTTGTAGGGCATATGACTTCTCAACACCATTGAATGAATTGGCTATTGCTTCTAGATCTCCAAGTCTCTTTAGATAATTCTCGATACTATCATGTCTTGCTCCTGGTCTAGCTCCTGATATAGCGTCTGCAGTCTGAACTATTCTTGATTCAACTGTTTCATAAGGGTATTCCTCATGATGAGCTTGCATTGCCTTAACTATTTCTTCACTAGCGCCGAATTTCTGTAATATTCTTCTTCCTATTTCAACATGTGTTCCCACAACTTCATGATCCAATGCCTTGCCTAGATCGTGTAATAGGGCACCTGCCTTGGCTACTGCGACATTTGCACCAATCTCTGATGCTATCATTCCTGCTATGTGTGACATCTCGATTGAATGTTGCAATACATTCTGTCCATAACTTGTTCGGAAATGTAGTCTACCTAGTATAAGTAGTATTCTAGGATCTAATCCGATTACTCCACACTCATAAGCAGCTTGCTCACCCTTTTCCTTGATTGTCTTGTTTATTCCTGATTGTGCGAGTTCAACAGCTTTCTCTATCTTTGCTGGTTGTATACGGCCGTCTTTTATTAGTTCTTCTAATGCAACCTTCGCTACATGTCGTCTAACTGGATCAAAAGAAGAAATTATAATTGTTCCTGGTGTATCATCTACTATAACCTCAACACCAGTGATACGTTCGAATGCTTTTATATTTCTACCTTCTTTACCGATTATTTTACCCTTTAGATCATCACTAGGTATTGTAATAGAAGTAGACATTATGTCTGAAGCAACAGAATTAGCTAGCCTCTGTATAGATGTAGCTAGAATATCCTGTGCCTTCTTCTCTAGAACTTCTTCGCCATTCTGCTCAAGTTTCTGAATTCTTAACAATAAATCCTGTTCTGCATTCCTTTCAACTGACTTTATTAGCATTTGTTTTGCATCATCAGCATTCATTCCTGCAACCTTCTCTAATTCCTTGGACTTATCTTGTTCAAGTCTCTCGGCTCTTTCCTTGATTGCCTTGATTTCTATTATCTTCTCCTTTATTGCCTCTACCTCCTTGTCTATATCTTCTTGTCTTTTGTCTAGCAAATCCTCCTTCTTAATTATTCTTGTTTCTGATTGTTGTATCTTCTCCTCCTTTTCTCGTATTTCTGAGCGAGCTTCATCAGCCATTTTTTTTGCCTTTGATTCTGCTTCGCTGGTAATTCTTTTTGCTTCTTCTTTAGCGGTTAGAAGCATTTCTTTTATCTCGAGTTCCATCGATCCCTTTTTACCCAAGGAAATGATGAGTCTTAGGTAGTAACCGATTGCTATTCCGGCTATACCAGCAATACTCAAGAGTACCGCTACTGTTTTTAATGATGTCATATGCGAATATCAATTCGCTTTTTCGTGAAATTGTAAAAGTGAACTGAAAAAATTAAAATTTATAACGCCCCAACTGTATCACGATTAGAGTATCTTGTCGATGATTCCGTATTTCTTGGCTTCTTCAGAATCCATGAAGAAATTTCTATCTACATCCTTCTCAATCTTTGATATTGATTGTCCTGTATTTCTTGCTAGCATTTTGTTAAGCGTCTCTCTTGTCTTTAGAATATGCTTTGCACTTATTTCTATATCTGATGCTTGACCTTCTGCTCCACCTAATGGTTGATGAATCATAACTTCAGAATTTGGTAATGCGCATCTCTTACCCTTCTTGCCTGATGAAAGTATAAGTGCACCCATTGATGCCGCTACTCCGACACATACAGTTGATACATCGTTCTTAATGTTATTCATAGTGTCTATAATTGCTAGACCTGCTGTAACTACTCCTCCCGGAGAATTGACATACATTGTTATATCTCTCTTTGGATCTTCTGCTTGTAGGAATAGTAATTGAGCAATGACTATATTTGCTACATGATCATCTATTGGTCCTCCAAGGAAAATGATATTCTCCTTTAATCATCGAGAGTATAGATCGTATGCTCTCTCGCCAAAATTGGTCTTTTCTATTACGGTTGGTATTAACATAAATTTCAAAATTTTAAATAAGTAATAATTTCATATTACCTTATGTTTCATATTTGGCAAATTTAATAGTAGGGTATAGACTTGTTACATGAAACTACATAGATTCTTCATTGAAGAGAAATTAACAAATAAGCTTAATATTACAATTACCCGTGATGACTTGGTGAATCAGCTTAGGAATGTTTTTCGGTTTGTTAAGGGAGATAGAATTATACTTTTTGATAATTCAGGCTTTGATTTCAAGTTTGTTATCGAAGACTTCGATAAGAAGTCTGTTTCACTTGGTTTGATTGAAGCTCGTGAAAATATCGTAATACCAACTCGAGAAACATTCCTCTTCGCATCTTTGGTTAAGAAGGATAATTTCGAATGGATTGCTCAGAAAGCCACGGAATTAGGCGTTTCACATATAATCCCAATTGCTTCTGATAGAAGTGAGAAGAAGGATTTAAATATTGAAAGAATTAGAAAGATAATTATAGAAGCTGCAGAACAGTCTGGTCGTGGAACATTGCCTATACTATATGATGTCACCGATCTTGCTTCAGCTGTATCAAATTATGGTCATGTTAAATCAATAGCTTGGGATCCCTCTGCAGTTAAATTCTCACCAAAGGACGTATCTGATTTTATCGGTGCATATATAGGACCTGAAGGGGGATGGTCACCACAAGAACTAGCCATGTTTGATGAACACGGCATTCAGGTTAAGTCCTTGGGTCCACAAATTCTAAGATCCGAAACTGCAGTTATTGCTGTTATATCCCAACTAGTATTTTAGTTCTTATTCAATCCCTCTAGATACTGATACACTTTCTCATTAGTTAGAACTGTCTCTGCGTATGTATATGCTAATTCTTTGTCTGCATCTTTGTAGTGTGCTAGAATGTGCTTAACTTCCTCCTCAATTTCTTTAGGATCAACAACAAGCTTTTCATTTTTAACAATGTTGTTGAGGATAAGTTGAAGCTTAGCTTTCTTCATAGCGTGTGGTCGCCAATCTTGTCTAAGATCATCAATTGTTTTCTTGGCATGCTTCAAGTAATCTTCAATGGTTACTCCCATTCGCTTAACATCATCGGAAAACTGAGCTTCGATTCTTCGAACTTCACTATCAATGAGTAGTTCTGGAATCTCTGTAGATGATGCGTCTAGGATTGCATCTGAAAGAGCAATTCGCCTTTTCTCCTGGGCTTGTAGTTTCTTGTCTTGCAACAATGCTTCCTTAACTCTCTTCTTGAAATCATCTGATTCATGATCATGTCCAGTATGATCTTCATGTGATGAAACTATCTTTTTAATTGCCTCTTCAACTTCTGCATCTGTGACTTCGAATTTCTCATCTCCGACCTTAGGTTGATTACTTGCAATTGATTTGTAATCAGCCATCTTAACTTCTGGAATTACTGCAGTAACAATTTTAAACTCTAGGGGGTTGTTCAATGCAATCTTTGTGATACTGATATCTGGTCTACCAATAGCATCAATATTTTCTTTTATGATTATTTCAGGATATGCCTTTGATAGTGCTAACTCTGCCATTTCTTCTAGTATTGCCATTTCACCTACCTTAGATACTAGAATGTTCTCTGGGATTTTACCTTTTCTGAAACCATCAACTGTAATTTCATTGTTGATATTCTCTAGTGCCTTACTTCTAAATGAAGAGAAAAGTTCTGTGGAAACAGAGCCAGTTATCTCTACTCTCGATTTATCGAGTTTGTTTATTTTGATATTTTGCATGATTTTCCAAGTCTACCTTAAATATCATTTTTGGCAAGTTGTCAAAAGAAAATCCCATCACATCATTGTGATAGGATTTCCTCTAACTAATTATTGTTTAATTTTAGAAACTTGAATCAATATCCTTTAATTGTGAATCGAGTTCAGCATCCAATGTGGCCTCATTAACAACTGGCTCATTTGTTGCTTCTGGAATTACACTAGCAGAATCATTTCTTGCTGGTATTGTTGTGTCATTTGTACTTGGTAATTGACTATCTAGTCTCTTGCCGAAGAAGTACAGTGCTCCAATTATTATTACAATAACTATTACCAAGGTTCCAATGATTGGGCCTATCTTCTTGTTACTTTCTGTAACTGGTGGCATTCCATTCATCATACCACTTGAATTTTGTGTATTGATATCCATATTTTTAGTTTATTTATTAATTATTGATTAACTGGAACTGTACTTGATGCTGTGTTTGGTTGTGTACTTGCGATACTCTTAAGTACAACCTTCAATGCATCTCTTGCTGATTTAACTGCCTTAATTGCATCATCACCTGTCTTTCTTGGCTTCTCTAGATTAACCTCTTGTGTTGTTGTGCCATTTGCTATTGTTACAGATGTTGGAGCTGGTAGACTAGCGAATGCCTCTATTGCTGTCTTTGCCTTTGATATTTTGTCATCTGCTATTACTAGATCAGCCTTTGCCTTAGTCATATCTCGACCCTTACCCTCTAGCATTGTTATTCTTTCTTGAATCTTTGCTCTTACATTAACAAGATTGTTAAGTGTTACGTTAAGTTCATTTAACAGAGCCTTCTTTCTCATTTCATATGCATTTGACTGCATTTTCTTTATCATTTCGCCTCTCTCATTCTTTAGAACCTTGAATGCGGCTGTTGTTGAAGCTCTAATATCCTTGCGCTCTTCTCTCATATCCTCTCTAATATCCTTTCGTTCTTCTCTCAACTCCTTCATTTTCTCTGTTGTTGAAGCTCTAACCTCCTTTCTTTCCTCAATTTTTATATTTCTAACATTCTTATTCTTTTCAAATTTAACTTCAATATTCTCCTTAACCTGTGAAATACGAGATCCATCCTCTGCTCTAACTACATTAAAGCCCAAAACAAGGCCTAAAATAGCGAAAAGCGTCATTATGCTTATAGTTTTTAATTTCATTTTTAATTTAATTAAACCAATAAATAGTTACATAGAGTAACCCTGAGATAATTATACAACAAAAAAATCCCCAATAGTAGGGGATTATTTTGCTAAAATATAATTATTCTTAGTTTTGTTGCTGAGTTGTTGATTGAATGTCGATTTTCCATCCTGTTAGCTTGGCTGCTAGTCTTACATTTTGACCACCTTTACCGATTGCTAGTGATTGCTGGTCTTCAGATACGTGAACTGTAGCTTTCTTCTCTGATTCATCGATATCTATCTTTATAACCTTAGCAGGAGATAGTGATTCCTCGATAAACTGACTAACATTCTCACTCCATTGGATTATGTCGATTTTCTCACCACCTAATTCACTCATAACTGTTGATACTCTAACACCTCTTTGTCCTACTAGTGATCCAATTGGGTCAATATGAGAATCCTTTGATGTTACTGCTATCTTTGATCTTGCGCCTGCTTCTCTTGCAATTGCCTTAATTTCTACTACTCCTTGAGCAATTTCTGGTGTTTCAACCTCGAATAGCTTAGCTATTAGCTTAGGATGTGATCTAGAAAGCTTGAGAATAATACCCTTTGGTGATTCTTCTACAGCATATAGATATGCTCTTAGTCTCTCACCTTGCTTATAATGTTCACCTGGAATCTGGTCCTCATATGAAATAATACCCATAGCTCTTCCCATATCTACGAATATTGAGCCTCTTTCTATTCTTTGTACTGTTCCTGATACTATTTCTCCATCTTTCTGACCGTATTCATTTAATACTGATACCTTCTCAGCCTCTCTTATCTTCTGAATTATTACTTGCTTGGCTGTTTGGGCTGCTATTCGGCCGTAGTTATCCTTCTGTTCAAGAGGGAATACTATCTCATCATCAACCTTGGCGTCTTTCTTTATCTTCTTGGCATCGGCCAATAGAATATGATGTTCTGGATTGAATCTTACTCTTATATTCTCTTCGGCCATGTTCTTTATGTCCTGTTCATCTGTTTCGTCATCCATTATTACCTTTGTTTCATCTACTACGATTTTGACCTGATAGAACTCAACTTTACCAGACTCATTATCGAAAATAGCCCTAACAATCTGGCCTTTCTTGCCATATTCCTTCTTGTAGGCAGTTGCAAGAGCAAGTTCTATTGCCTCGAGCATCTTGGCCTTTGGTATTCCTCTCTCATCTTCCATTTGCTGGAGTACTGAGTGTATTACTTTTAAATCAAACATATGTATTTATTTTAAATTTTTATAAAAAATAGCTCGCCTTCGAGCGAACTTCAACACTGTTATATTACTATTATTTTATTTTAAAGTCAAATTCATAGATTATCCCCACATTTTGACCGTTATAATAGCCTATTGTCTGATATAATATAGTGTGAATAGATAACATATGCACATAGAAGACTCACAACTAGATAAGTTTATTCTAGACTCCAATCTAGTCTCAAAATCTGACCTTGAAGATGCTGAGAAATTAGCTAAGAAAGAAGACAAAAGCCTTGGTGATATTCTAGTAAATAGTGGCAAGATAACTGAAGACAATCTTCGTAGAATGCAAGCATATGTTCTGGGAATTCCTTTCGTAGATCTTAAGAATCGCAAAATCCCATTTGAGACATTGTCTATGATTCCCGAGCCAGTTGCTCGAAATCACAATATCGTTGCCTTCAAAAATGATGGAGGAACACTGGAGGTCGCTATGCTCGATGTTGATGACTTGTCGGCTATTGATTTCGTAAAGAAAAAGGTAAATCTCAAGATCTTACCAAGATTAACTGATTCTGAATCAATAAAGAATGTAATTATTCAATATCAAAAGAGTTTGAAGGCTGAATTCGGCGATATTATTCAGAAAGAATCAGAAACTCTCAAGACAATATCAGAAGAAGCAGGGGAGAAGGTGTCAGAGGCTGATCTCAAGAAGATAGCCGAGGATTTGCCTGTAGTAAGAATTGTAGATACATTGCTTAAGCATGCGATTCTACAGAATGCATCAGATATTCACATTGAACCTATGGAGGATCAATTGCTTGTTAGATATAGAATAGATGGAATGTTACATGATGCCATGGTTCTTCCTAAGAATGCTGAGCCATCGATCACCGCTCGTATTAAGGTTCTATCAAATCTTAAATTGGACGAGAAGAGATTGCCACAAGACGGTAGATTTAAGATTGATATGAACAATGAGAAGGTTTCTTTCCGTGTGTCACTTCTTCCAACATATTATGGTGAGAAGACTGTTATGCGTCTATTGAGAGAGAGTGTATCTGGATTTACATTGGAATATCTAGGTTTCCATGGGGAAGGATTAGATAGAATTCACCACGCAACTACTCTTACTACAGGTTTGATTCTTACAACAGGACCAACAGGCTCAGGTAAGACAACAACACTTTATACAATTCTTGATATTCTTAATCAGCCAGATGTGAATATTTCAACCATTGAAGATCCTATCGAATATCAAATGAAAAGGATTAATCAAACTCAGGTTAAGCCAGAAATTGGCTTCACATTCTCGGCTGGTCTTAGAACTCTTGTTAGACAAGACCCAGATGTGATAATGGTGGGCGAGATTCGAGATAATGAAACTGCTTCATTGGCTGTTAATGCTGCATTGACTGGTCACTTGGTGCTTTCCACACTTCACACCAATAGTGCAGCAGGTGCTATTCCTAGACTTATGGATATGAAGATTGAGCCATTCTTGCTCATTTCAACTATAGATATAATCATCGCACAGAGACTTGTAAGAAAGTTGTCAGATAATAAAGAGAAATATTTCTTAACAAAAGCAGAAATCGCTACTTTAGCTAAGACCGTAGATCTAGATAGTGTATTGAAGGCACTAAGGGATGAGAAAGTGATAAAGGCAACAGATAATTGGGAGAAGATTCCTTTCTGGAAGCCGATTACAACGAAGGAAGACGATGGATATAAGGGCAGACTTGGAATTCACGAAGTATTAAAGGTAACACAGAGTATTAAGGATCTTATTATTAAAGGAGCATCAACTACAGAAATAGAACAACAAGCCAAGAGAGAAGGAATGCTAACAATGATCGAAGACGGAATATTTAATGCGGTTAAAGGTATAACAACAATTGAGGAAGTATTGAGAGTTATCTCAGAATAAAGTACAAATATGTCACATTTTACTTATAAAGCTAAAAGATCAACAGGTGAAATATACAAAGGCGAGAGAGACGCTAATGATCGATATGAATTGTACAAAATTCTTAAGGAATCAGGAGATGAGGTTATAGATGTAAAGGAGAAATCAGGTGCCCAAATTGGTTTTAATTTAAATTTCAGCTTCTCTTTATTTAATAAGGTCAAAACACAAGAGAAAATCAATTTCGCTAGAAACTTGGGATCCATGATCACTGCAGGATTGTCTATGTCCAGAGCACTTTCTGTTATTGAGAGACAGTCCAAGAACAAAGCATTTAAGAATGTAATATCTTCACTTCAGTCAGAGATAACAAAGGGTAAGACATTAAGTGATTCAATGGCATTATATAAGAATGTTTTCTCTCCACTATTTATTTCCATGGTGTCTGCGGGTGAGAAGAGTGGAACATTGAACGATTCATTGAAAGTTGTAGCTAATCAATTAGACAAAAGCTATACATTACAGAGGAAAGTGAAGGGAGCAATGATGTATCCAGCTATTATTCTATTCGCGATGGTTATTATAGCTATACTGATGCTAACATATATAGTTCCTACATTGATGAAGACATTTACTGAGTTGAAGTTGGACCTACCAATGTCTACAAAGTTAATCCTATTTGTTAGTAAATTATTAATTAATAATGGATTATGGGTTCTTATTATTGTAATTATAATCTCTGCATTATTCATAGCTTGGACCAAGAGAGAAAGTGGTAAGAAAGTTATTCATTTATTGATACTCAAGATTCCTATAATTGGAAATATAATTAAAGAAGTAAATTCTGCGAGAACTGCTAGAACTCTCTCATCACTATTAAGTTCTGGTGTGGATGTTGTTGAATCTGTGAAGATTACAAAGGATGTTATACAAAATATATATTATAGAAGAATACTTGATAAAGTTGGTATAGCGATAGAGAAGGGAGAGCCAATTTCCAAAATCTTCACCGAGAATTCAAATTTATACCCAATATTCTTGGGGGAGATGATAAGTGTGGGTGAAGAGACAGGTAAAATCGGTGAAATGTTGCACGGTGTTGCGAGTTTCTATGAGGATGATGTTGAGCAGAAGACAAAGGACATGTCCACAATAATCGAGCCATTCTTGATGATAATTATCGCTGCAGTTGTGGGATTCTTTGCGGTAGCTATGATTTCACCAATGTATTCACTTGTAAATGTTATATAAAAATATAAAAAATAATAGCAGAGCATTCACTTTAATAGAAACCTTGGTTGGTATTGCTGTGTTTGTTGTTATATCGACTGCTGTATATCAAGCCTATGTCAGCTTATTCAGTCTTATTAGTCTAAATCAATACAAGATTGTTGCGTTAAATCTAGTTAATGAACAATTTGAAATAGTGAGAAATTTATCATATGCAAATGTCGGTATTCCTGGAAGTATTCCTAATGGTATAGTTCCTCAAATTCAGAATATAACAAGATCAGGTGTTAACTTCATTGTTACTACAACAATAAGAAATGTCGATAATCCATTTGACGGTACTATTGGTGGTACTCCAAACGATTTGTCACCTGCGGACAATAAGTTAGTAGCCGTTGAAGT
>CAZOGG010000008.1:9945-11360 GCA_964579565.1 uncultured Candidatus Saccharibacteria bacterium
GGTATTGAAGCATATGAGATATCAGTATCAAAAACCGGATATTCAAGCGATAGAACATATCCTAATGGTGCGGTGGGTAATCCTAATCCAACCAAGCCACATGCAACTGTAATAGTTCAACAATTAACTCAAATTAGCTTCTCAATAGATAAAGTTAGTACTTTAACTTTCAATAGTGTAACCTCAGGATGTGTGGCTGTTCCAAATATTGACTTCTCTCTTAAGGGTGCTAAGCAAATAGGTGCAAATTTATTTAAATTTAATAGAAACCTATCTACAGATGGAAGTGGAATATATTCAAGCACAACTATGGAATGGGATTATTATAGTTTGACTGGTACTGACAGTACACATGATGTTATTGGAATAAATCCACTAAATCCTATAAGTTTGAATCCAAATATAGTTCAAAGTGTTCTAATGATTGTAACACCGAAGGATCCCCGAACTTTACTTGTAACTGTTAAGGATAGTGGCACTCTTCTGCCACTTACAGATGCTACGGTTAGATTAAGAAAGGGTGCTACTTACGATATAACCAAAATAACAGGCCGAGGCTCCATTAATCAGACAGATTGGTCGGCGGGTGCATATTCATATAATGATGGTAGTGTCGAGGCCGATAATCCAGCAGGTGATCTTAGATTATTAGATGTATTTGGAGTATATAATTTAAACGGCATCCTAGAATCTACAACTATTGATACTGGATCCGCAAGTAATTTCTATAACCTGGACTGGTTACCAGTAGACCAGCCTGTCCCTTCAGGACCTGACAGTGTTAAATTGCAATTCGCAACCAATTCTGTAATTACTGGAACAACCACATGGGATTATAAGGGTCCAGATGGTACAACAGCAACATATTATACAGTTCCTAATTCACCAATATCTACCGTACATAATGGTGATAGATACGCACGATATAAAATATATTTCAATACAATTAGCTCAACAAGTACACCAAATATTTCCGATGTTTCATTTACTGTAACCTCTTCATGTACACCACCAGGTCAAGTAGTATTTAGTGATTTAGACAATGATACATATTATTTGGAGGTTACAAAAACTGGATACAATACATTTGGTCAAAATATTAATATAGGATCAGATTGGATAGAGCAAGAAGTAATATTGAATCAATAATATGAAATACCATATAAATAATAAAAAAGGTTTTACATTAATAGAGATTGTTGTGGTTATAGGTATTCTAGCAGTAATCGCTATTTCTGTGGGTGCATTTCAGACAGATGTGTTTAAGAACAATAAATTCTCAATGGATTCATTGAATACAACTCAAGATGCCAGATCTATTATTGCAACAATGGTGAAAGAGTTAAGATCAGCAACACCAGGTAGTAATGGCTCGTTTACAATTGTTCAAGCGGCAACAAATACAATTACCTTCT
>CAZOGG010000009.1:0-2701 GCA_964579565.1 uncultured Candidatus Saccharibacteria bacterium
ATCTTGGTGGAGAAGTATCAAGTTCTGTGTCGAAGAATACTAGTTATTTGGTGGCTGGTAATGAAGCAGGCTCGAAACTAGATAAGGCCAAGGAATTGAATGTTAATGTAATAAGCGAAGCGGAATTCTTGGAAATGGTTAAATAAAATACTTTGTGATATATTTCTATTTATGATAACAGTTAAGGAAATAGAGAATCTGGCAAATCTGGCCAGAATAAAGCTAGATGAATCTGAGAAGCAGTCTTTGACTAAGGAGATTGATTCTATATTGAATTATATAGACGAAATCAAGAAAGCTACAGTTAATATGGACTTCGAACCTGCTGTTGGTTCTGTTAATAATATTTACCGAGAAGATATTCCAGAATTAATTTCAAATGAATCTAGAGAAGCAATATTAAACGAAGCACCAGACAGAGAAGGAGATTTCATTGCTGTAAAGAAGATAATTGATCAAGAACAATTCGATTTATGATTGATTTAAATAATTTAACAATTAAAAAGGCGCATGAAGCTATGAAGGCTGGTCAATACACCGCAGTTGATCTTGCCAATGCGTATTTATCAGAAATTAAGAATAAGAATGGAGAAATAAATGCTTATCTTGAAGTCTATAATGATGTAATAGGACAAGCACAAGAAGCTGACAAGAGATTCAAGTCTGGAACAGCAACAATGTTAACTGGAATACCGTTTGCAATTAAGGATAATATTCTAATAAAGGGAAGAATAGCTAGCTCAGCATCTAAGATCTTAGAGAATTATCATGCAACATATGATGCAACTGTTATAGAGAAATTAAAGAAAGAAGGAGTGGTATTTGTCGGAAGAACAAATATGGATGAGTTCGCTATGGGTGGATCTACAGAGAATTCTGCTTTCGGTGTTACCAAGAATCCATTTGATACTAGTAGAGTAGCTGGTGGATCATCTGGAGGAACTGCTGGAGCAATAGCTATGAATGGAGCATTGGCTGGATTGGGATCTGATACTGGAGGATCAATACGACAACCTGCTAGCTTCTGTTCTCTAGTTGGTCTCAAACCAACATATGGACGAGTATCTAGATATGGTGTGATGGCTATGGGATCATCTCTTGATCAAATAGGACCATTCGGTAAGACGGTTTTAGATACTGAAATAATTTATAATGCTATAGCTGGTAAGGATATTAAAGATAGTACAACTATTAGCGACACTACATATAAGACCAAATCTATTTCTAAGAAACCTGTAATAGGTATACCAAGACATTTCCTAGGTGGAGATGGAATAGATAAGGATGTGATGAATAATTTCAATGAATCTATAGATAAATTAAAGTCCATGGGTTATGAAAT
The DNA here is from genome assembly GCA_964579565.1 of uncultured Candidatus Saccharibacteria bacterium. Taxonomy (GTDB): domain Bacteria; phylum Patescibacteriota; class Minisyncoccia; order Phycocordibacterales; family PALSA-1337; genus CAIOGI01. Next base: position 1,343 of record CAZOGG010000009.1, read on the forward strand.
TAAAGATGTAAATCTACCAAATATTTCATATTCTCTCGCTGTCTATTATGTAATTATGCCTGCAGAGGTATCATCTAATCTCTCTCGATTTGATGGTGTTAGATTTGGTCTTCATAAAGAAGGCAAAACAGGCATTGATGATTATTTCGAAACTAGAGGAGTAGGATTCGGCAAGGAAGCCAGAAGAAGAATATTGCTTGGAACTTATGTACTTTCATCTGGATATTATGATGCATATTACAATAGAGCTAACGCAGTTCGAAGAATTATTACACAGGACTTCGTGAAAGCATTCGAAAATGTTGATATAATACTAACACCTACAACTCCCGCACCTGCTTTCAAGATAGGAGAGAAAGTATCCGATCCAGTAGCAATGTATCTTGAGGATATATTTACCGTCACAGCTAATCTTACAGGAATGCCAGCTATGTCCATACCATCAGGTTTTTCAGTGAAAGATGGTAACAAGCTTCCTCTAGGATTACAGATGACAGCTAGACATGGAGAGGAGAATTTACTTTTCGCGGTGGGTAAGGAGTTCCTAGGAGAATAAATATGCAACAAACAACTGAAATTGTCACAGCTCCATCACTGGACACTAGTTATTATTTGAAATCATTTTTTAGTTATTTATTAGATCAATTACCTTATTTAATTGATAATATAAAGTCTGTGGTTGGATTTTTCGTTGGTATTTCTTTCATTTTGTCTATTATGCTTTTCATTGGAATTATTTATAGTGTTGAGAGACTGAAGCAGATAAGAAGGAAAGAAGAAGAGATCTATAATCCAAAGATAGAGATAGCGTATCAGGAAGTTGTTAAGGGTGATCCAGAGCTAGCTCATAGATGGGACAAGATAAAGACTCACATTGAAAGTGAGAATGAGAATGATTGGAGACAGGCCATTATAGAGGCTGACATTATGCTTGAAGAATTATTGACCAAGATGGGGTATAGGGGTGTGAGTATAGGCGAACAGCTAAAGAGGGTAGAAAGATCTGATTTCAATACTCTTGATGATGCCTGGGAAGCTCATAAAGCGAGAAATAGAATTGCACATGATGGTTCTGGATATGTGATTAGCAAGTTAGAAGCCAAGAGAATAATAGATCTATATAGAAAGGTATTTGACGAGTTCTTCGTTATTTAAGCAAATCCTCCCTTGCCATTTTTATTTGCTATGGTAGTATTGTGGCTATAGCGGGGTAGAGCAACGGTAGCTCGTCAGGCTCATAACCTGAAGATTGTCGGTTCGATTCCGACCTCCGCAACAAGATTATATTAAACTCTCACAAAAAACTGGCGGATTTCGCCTTTTTTTGTTATATTCTATTTCATGTCGGTGTAGTTCAAT
>CAZOGG010000009.1:2711-11122 GCA_964579565.1 uncultured Candidatus Saccharibacteria bacterium
CTCATAAGCCTTAGACAATGGTTCGATTCCATTCATCGACACAAATTATTTAGGAATATATATGACCTAAATCGGTTAAAATTATGTGCAGTAATATGTATAGTGTATAATACTGTCATGCCTATACATAAAGAATACGACAGAAATTTCTTTAAGAAATGGTCTTCTAACATGGCTTATATCCTAGGATTTTTATTTGCTGATGGGAATATTATTAAGACAAAGAGAGGAACACACTTTGTGGCCATATATACAGCAGACAAAGAGTTAATAATTTCCATAGCAAAATGCATGGGTTCAAATCATAAAATTTCAGAGAGAAAGTCTGAAACGGGAACTGTGTATGTGATCCAGATTGGAAGTAGGGAATTATTCGAAGACTTGATTAAGTTAGGTCTAACTCCGAATAAGGCTAGGAGAATGGAATTTCCAAATATACCGAAGAAGTATCTAGGGGATTTCATACGAGGGTACTTTGATGGGGATGGTTGTGTGTGGGTGGGAATAACGCACAAGAAAAGGAGTAAAACGACTAATTCAATACTAACATCATTTACTTCTGCATCTTATTTCTTTCTAAAGAACCTTTACAATATCCTAAAAAAACTAGGAATCAAAGGCGGCTCATTATTTAAGGTAAAAAGTGGTAATTATTCTAGACTGCAATATAGCACTCTTGATACTTTGAAATTATACAAAATTATGTATAATAAGGACTGTAACCTCTTTTTAGCTAGAAAAAGGTTGATTTTTGAAGATTTTATAAAAATGCGGTCGTAGCTCAATTGGTCAGTAGCACCCGCCTGTCACGTGGGAGGTTGCGGGTTCGAGTCCCGTCGACCGCGCATTTGTTTCAATATCGTTTGATATAATCTATTAAATAGACTATTCTTAATTCTGTGCCGTTGTAGCTCAGTTGGTAGAGCACGTCATTGGTAATGACGAGGTCTCCGGTTCAATCCCGGACAACGGCTCCGATTGTGAATAGTGGGTATTGCGTTTTAGATTTTTGGTAATATAATATTAGGTATGTGAGTACTAATAAGGCCTCGGCCTAACTGTTAGTATTTGCCAAAATAAAATGTCTACATAAGATTCTGCCTTGGCAGAATTTTGTGTTTTACATGTACAAATAATGAATGTATAATTGTACTATGACAAATAGAGAGAGATTAGGTATTGTAACTATAAGTTTGTTTATTGTCTTCAGTCTAATTTCCTCTACTAAATTTTCTAATTTCGCATTAATAGATTCTATTACAAATTTTGTTACAAGTATCTCAGACAACATGTTAGCTAAGGTTGGTGATGTATTACCTCAAGAGACGCCAGCTGCAACTGCTGGACCAAATAAGGTTCAGGTAATTCATACAAGCGGAAGCCCATTAGTTCAGCTAGCTAAAATTAATAATAATCAGGTTTTGTCAGTTAAGCAATGTGAAAGTCCTGAATCACTAGCTCGTTATCCAATAAACAATAATAATTTAATAAGGGATGCTAAATGTACTGCAGGATACGTGGAAGGAACTGTATTAAATATAAAAACTGCAAACGCTAATAACAGCATAGCTCTACTAGATGAACTTATAGATTTGCTTAAGGGTACATTAAATAATTTAAATACCAGAGGAAATATCGATGGAATGGTTTTTGTTGGGATACCTACAGGTGCAGAAATTAAGACAGGTATAGAGAGTGCAAATGATATTACTGTAGCTTGTATAAATAAAGACGGAGAGAAGATTAAGAATCAGAGAGTCGGTAATTTAGGAATGGTTCCTGATACTATGTATACAAATGCCACTGAGGCACAGAAGGCAAGTCTTGCATTCATAAAGAATGGAATCAAGGATCTTAATGATCAGGTGAAATTATCCAAGGATACAAAGGAGGACTCGGTACAGAAACTATTGTTACAGGCAATAGGTATTGTTAGGAAATTCAAATCAGATTTCCTTCCTATAGATGAAAGTCTTCTGGTTGATAATCGTAATTTCAATAGTAGTGAGAATATTAAATTATCTGTTTATCTAGAAAAAAACAATAATGGGCAATTGATGGTTGATAATCCTAGTTCATTTCTTCTAGGTAAGATTTGGATGTATAGACAGGTCAATAGTGATGTGCCAAAAATTGAGAAGCCATTCTACAAGGGTAGAGTTGTTATGACAGCAGGAGAACAATCAATTGAGAATAGTGAGGTGGTAATTCCATCAAAATCGATTTACGATGACTTAAAGAAAACAGTCACAAATAAAATTGAGGAATTAACAAAGATTAGATCTAAGTTCGTAAGTAATCTAGAAACAGCACAAGAAGCCAAGAAGAAGCTAGAGGCTAATGGTTACTATTGCCAACTGTAAGTTATGAGAGACATATTCCAACCTATTATAGCCAATTTGGAAAGTATAATTGAGCATGGTGGATATGCTGTTCTTTCTCTTATAACTATTCTTGAAGGTGTTCCCATTATCGGCTCATTAATACCTGGACACACCGTAGTTATAATTTCAGGGTTTCTGGCTAAATTAGGGGTTTTCCATATTAATTTGGTAATACTTATTGTGATTGTCTCTGCAATGCTCGGAGATTTCTCTGGATTCTATCTCGGTAAGAAGTATGGTTATGATTTCTTAAGGAAATTTGGGAAAATGTTTTTTATAAAGGAAGAGTACATTGAGAAAGCAAGACAAATAGTCTCGAATCATACAGGAAAGGCAATTATACTTGGTAGATTTAATCCAATCACTAGACCTCTAATACCTTTTATTGTTGGGGCTAGTAAGGTTCATATTAATAAATTTTGGTTGTTTGATTTTATAAGTGTTGCTTTGTGGGCATTATCTTCTATTGGTATAGGCTATGTATTCGGTGCGAGTTATCATCTTGTTGTAGGCGTAATCGGTAAATTTATCTTTGTTGCGATTATTATCTCTGCTCTTATCATATGGGGTTACAGTATTATTAATAAGAGATTTCACATCTTCGCTAAGTATGAGTTGATTGTCCTTATATTGAATTTAGTTGGACTATATGGATTCTTCAAAACTGTACAAGACGCTATTAAGGATCATGCATATATGGCTGAGCTTGATATATGGATCAATGCATTCTTTATTAATAATGCTAAGTCAGCGACTCTTGTACTGATGAATATAATTACAGATATGTTCAGCCCCATTTCACTTCTGATGATTACTATAATAATTTCAATATATTTGTTCTACAGGAGGAAATGGAGATATCTTGTAATCACAGTTACATCAATGTTTGGAGGATTTATACTCGGTGGATTTATAAAGGAAATTATAGAGAGAATGAGACCATTAGATGCTTTTATATTAGAAGTTGATTATAGTTTCCCTAGTGTTCATGCATTAATGGCTACTGTATTCTTTACTCTTATTATTTATATTTTCGCAGGAAGAATTAAGTCTTTTGTTGTTAGGGAAATAATGGTGGCAATATCAATTATCCTTATTGTTCTTACATCATTATCAAGATTATATCTCGGCGTTCACTGGTTCTCTGATGTTATTGCTGGATGTTCATTTGGTCTATTTTGGACAACATCAACCATACTCATAGTCCGCTATTTCGGCCTTATTTATACAAGTATTAAAGAAAACTGGTATAAAAAACCAATATAAATTATAATTACCCATTATGTATAAAATAGTATTACTTAGACACGGTCAAACAGTTTATAACAGAGATAAAATATTTTGTGGTTGGACAGATGTAGATCTAACAGAGCAAGGTATTAATGAAGCAATAGAAGCTGGTAAGAGTCTTAAGACAGCGGGCATTAAGTTCGATTCTGCATTCTGTTCTGTACTCAAGAGATCTAGAGAGACACTAAGTATTGTTCTTGATGAAATAGGTCAGTCTGATATACCCGTAAATTATACTTGGAGATTAAATGAAAGACATTATGGAGCATTACAAGGTCAGAAGCATGCTGATGTGGCAGCTACATGTAGTGTTGAGCAAGTCCAGAAATGGAGAAGAAGCTTCTGTGAGAAGCCACCACAATTAACTGAAGAAGATCCTAGAAATCCATTAAATGATCAGAAGTATTGTGATATTGATAAGGCAGACTTGCCATGTGGAGAATCACTGGAAGACACAGTAAAGAGAGTGTTAGTTCATTGGAATAGTGACGTTGTCCCACAAGTAAAGTCTGGCAAAACAGTAATAGTAGCGGCAAGTGGCAATAGCTTGAGAGCCTTGGTCAAGCATATCGATGGTATAAGTGATGATGGAATAGTTGGATTAGAGATTCCTACAGGCACACCACTAGTATATGAATTGGATGAGAATCTAAAACCAATAAACAGATACTATCTAATAAAGGGAGGTGTTCAACAACCATTGTCTAGAGATTAATATTCTTGCTATAATATGTACAGTTGTTCCAAGCGTTGGCGGACGGCTGTACTCACATATTAATTTAGACATTATATTTGGAGCTAGCACCCGTTCGCCAACATTTGGCGCAAACTATGGTAGTATAGGGAAATGAAAATTATCGAGAATCAGAGTCTGAAGGAATTGACCACATTTAAAATAGGAGGATTGGCTAGGTACTTTTGTATTGCAAAAAACGAGGATGAATTAATTGAGGCAATAGGATTCTCAAAGAAGAACAAAATTCCTTTCTTTATTCTTGGTGGTGGTTCCAATATTCTTGTGTCAGACAAGGGCTTTGACGGTATTGTTATAAAAATTGAAATAAAGGGAATAAAATATGAAGAGAATGAAAATTCTATTAGAGCTATTGTAGGTGCAGGAGAGAATTGGGATGAATTCGTTGCTGATACTGTTGATAAGGGATATTATGGCGTCGAGAATTTATCTTTGATCCCAGGAACAGTAGGCGCTTCACCAGTTCAGAATATTGGTGCTTATGGTAGTGAGGTTAAGGACACTATAGAGTCTGTCTATGTATTAGATGCAAAAAAGGATGAATACAAGACATTCTCAAATTCAGAATGCGATTTCTCGTATCGTGATAGTTTATTTAAGAAAGAAAAGGGTAGATATGTAGTTATTTCAGTGATATTCAATTTATCTAAGGAGGGCAAATTAAATTTAACTTATAAAGATGTTCAGGAATATTTGAGCAGAAGACAGAATTCTAATCCAAGTTTAAGACAAGTTAGAAATGCAATAATCGATATTCGAACAAATAAATTACCTAACTTGCAGGAATACGGTACTGCCGGATCCTTTTTCAAAAATGTTATTGTATCTCAAGCTAAAGCTAAAGAGATATTATCTAAGTATCCAGAAATAATCATTCACTCTATAAATGAGAAGAAAGTTAAGATTCCATTGGCTTGGATACTCGATAATATCTGTGGATTTAGGGGTAAGAGAAAGGGAAATGTGGGAGTTTATAGGAATCAGGCATTGGTGCTTGTGAATTATGGTAATGCTACAGCAGATGAAATAACAGAATTAGCTCAAGAGATGGTTGACGCTGTATATGAGAAGACTGGCATTGAGATTTTTCCTGAGGTGGAATATGTTAATTAATCATTATTTACTTTCGAAGTTGTAAGTATTTAGATTATTTGTTAGTATCGTAACGTAAATGAAAAAGACAGCAATTCAGCTTAATAACTGGCATCATAACCACTTTCAACACGAAGGGGGTTATTGCCATGTCTAATACTAATTAAGTAAACGCTTTATCTAAAGACAAAACACCCTTCGTAACTGAGGGGTGTTTTTGTTTTATTTCAACTAATCATTAAATTATGAAAAAACTAACAAAAAAACAATTTATACAGGATTTATCAAAACTTGTATCGTTCAAGACTTTAACTTCAGACAGTGTACAAAACAAAAAAGCACTTGATTTTATCGTATCAAAGATTAATAAGAAGGCATTTATAAAAAGAATTATAAATGATGGGGTTGAAACTTTGATAGCATCTAATGTAAATACTCGTAAACCCGATGTCTGCTTCTTGGTGCACGTTGATGTTGTGGCTGGTAAGGCAGAGCAATTCTCGATGATTATGAAAAAGGGAATTGTATATGGACGTGGGGTAAGTGACATGAAATTCTCGATTCCAATGGGTTATAATCTTCTGAACGATCTAATTGAAGATAAGTCAGATATATCATTTGCTTTTGTTGTAACTACTGACGAGGAGACAGGAGGCTTTAAAGGTGGAGCATATCTAGCGAATGAATATAAATTAAAACCCAAGATGCTTATTGTTCCGGATGGTGGAGATAACATGATATTCATAAGCAAGGCTAAAGGTGTATGTGCATTGCGTATAGATTCAAAAGGTATTCCTGCACACTCATCGAGAATATGGGATGGTAGAAATGCTCTTGAGTCAATAGTCACACTTTGTGAAATCATACTGAAGCGATATAAGCAAAATAATAAAAAAGAATCGTGGAAAACCACAATCAATCTAGGTCAATTACATGGTGGAGTTTCAGCAAATCAAGTATGTCCAGAAGCATATGCAATCCTTGATTTCAGATTCCCTCAAACTACTACATTTAAAAGTATTCTAGAAGAGGTAACAGAACTCGCTAGAGAAATTGATCCTTCACTCAGGATATCTACACACTCAATTGGTAGTCCGACTGTAGTTGATATTAATGATCCAATTGTAAAGATGTTCATTAGAAGCTTCGAGAAAAGGATCGGAAATAAAATCAAAATTCAGGGCACATACGGAGCTTCTGATGCAAGACACTTCGCTGAACTTAATGCTCCTGTATTGATGATCAAGCCAATTGGTGGAGATATACACGGAGATGGTGAAAATATAAGTATTGATTCTTGTCTTATATTCTATGCTAGCTTACAGAATTTCCTAAGTGAACTAGAGCAGTTGAAAAGAGAATCTCATTGGAAATAATTTAACAAAACTATCCCAACTCTTGTTGGCGATAGTCTACTGCCTGCACATGTGTGTTGGCAGTACCTGTCGTAGTTCTTTAACAAAAGGAATCCTTCTTATGAATGATGTATCGCTTATTCGTGTAGATACGAAAACCTGTTCATTGGAAATGTTACAACAGTGGGCCAGGTGTTACTGTGAAATATGGAAAGAGCCACCATGGAATGAAGATTTTTGGCAACCTGAAGAAGTTGTCAGAGATTTTCAAAATTTGATGCTCAAACCAGATGCCACTGCATTCCTTGCTGTTCAGAATGATGTGATTGCAGGGTTTACTCTCGGATATTCAGTTAACCGAGAAGAACTTCAAGTAATTGCAGGGAACAACCTAATGGATCATCTCTTCGAGAAGAATAATCGAATCTTCTATGTTGGTGAGCTAGGTGTGGCAGCACAGTATCGTGGTAGGCGAATATCCTTTGCCCTTACTTCATCACTTATGCAAGAAGTAAGATCATCAGGTTTGAAATCTATTGTCTTGCGTACTCATATGAAAGCTCATGTTGCAAGACATGTTTATGAGAAAATAGCATTCTCTGAACTTGATATTCATGATGCTAAGTATCCCGAGAGAACTTACTGGTTATTGGAGGTGGGCCATGAATAGCTTTATGGATTTATTTCGCTTTGATCCCAATAAAGCTTTGCATGTAGGGGTAGAGCGAGAGTGTTTCCTGACGAATACTGATGGAGACATTCAGCCACTAGCGACCTATGTTCTTAGTCAATTACCAAAAAGAGAGCAGGGTACTCCATATCCACAATATAGCTATGAGCTTTCAGCTTGTCAGCTAGAGTATAAGGTAGGACCATGCACTCTCGATCTTGTTTCTGAACATCTTTGGTGTGCAGAAGAGGAGCTAAGATACTATGAAAAAGTTCTTGGCTTTAAGCGAGTGCATTCCGAAGTTGGTCCTGAGGACATGCCACTTGATGTTTATCCTGATCCATCAGGAAGGTATCAGGCAATTGTGAAGAAGATGCTTCACGAACATCTTGTAGCTGCGTGCCGTGTAATCGGCACACACATTCATATTGGTATGCCAGATCATCAAATCGCTTTGCGAACCTATAATCATGTAATCAAAAAATATGATGTACTGTGTTCAAAAGGTAACGGTTCATTCGGTGAGCGACTCGATATATATCGTAAGGTTGCTCCTGATTGCGATCCACCTAGTTATAATGACTGGTTGGACTTTCATCGAGTAGCTCAAATCAAAGGATTTGATACTGATCCACGAAAGTGTTGGACACTTACTCGTATCTCCAAACATGGCACAATTGAGTTCCGTATGTTCGGAGCAACATCGTCAGTAGATAGGGTAGTTAAATGGGTTAAACTCTGCCATGGATTATGTGCAGAAGTAATAATCTAAACACAAGAGGGTCTCCGGACCCTCTTTTTCTATTGCATAAATATGTGATATAGTGTCATTCACATTATGGCATTTTCAATAAAGAACATATTTG